>JANOAP010000571.1:0-15821 GCA_031411175.1 Rhodoferax sp.
TGCTGCTGCGGGGTGAAGCCAGAAAGCCGCTAAACCGCCAGTCACTGCCTATGGCCTGTTTGACAAGCCGTTCAGCCAGGGCACCGAAGGCCACCGCTTTCAATGCCGCCTTGACCTGCCGGGTCTGGCCTGCTTCCAGAATGTCTGACTCATGTTCGAGTCTGATATTCAGGGCGGGCAATCCGGCCGGGGTGTATCGCAAGGCTTGCACCTCGGCAATACGGGCCGTCAGGACAAGGCTGTTGGCGACTTCATTCACTCCGCTTCAGGGGATGAGTCTGGACGGGTCTGCTGTCTTTCATTCTTCAATCAGTTACCAGCGTATTCAGCCTGCTGGGTCTTGCGGGCGTCTTCACGCTCCACCGTCTTCATCATGGAAGATGGGCCGGTGTCGGCCTTCTTCTTGAGGACAGTCAGGTGACGCAGCACGGCATCGTTGAACTTGAACGCGTGCTCCAGTTCGGCCATCACAGGCTGGTCAGCTTCAATGTTGACGCAAAGGTAATGAGCCTTACCCAGCTTGTTGATCTGATAGATCAACTGGCGGCGGCCCCAGTCTTCGACACGGTGGATCTTGCCACCGCCGACAGTGATCATGCCCTTGTAACGCTCCAGCATGGCCGGAACCTGTTCGCTCTGATCCGGATGGATCATGAGGATGATTTCATAGTGACGCATTAAAACTCCTTGTGGTTGGTCCTTGCGGACAGCTTGGCCAATGTACAGGCCAGGCAATGATGAAAGCCACCCTCAGCGTCGGATGAGGTGCGGCAAGGCGGAACCCATCATTATATGTTATCTGTGGGAAGCGCGGGCACTGGACGCCCCGGCGGAACCAGCAAGCTGAGAACGACAGCTGCCACCAACCCCGCCGCCACACCAAAAACGCCAGCGGACACGGGCTGAATGTCAAACCAGAGGCCACTTCCCTGCAGACCCAGAGCACTCCTGACGGCTGTCAGGTTGACCAAAATGTAATACAGGGTGACCGCAAGTCCCGTCAGCATGCCGCCCACCGCACCGGCATAGCTGGTCCTGCGCCAGAAAATGCCCAGCACCATGACAGGGACAAAAGCAGCACCTGCCAGCGAAAAAGAGGCGGACACAAGATAAAGAATATCTGCCGGGCGTTGCGAGGCCACGTAGGCGGCGGCCAGGGCCACAAGCAGTAACGCAAATTTCGACAGCATGACCCGGCGCATGGCGCTGGCTCTGTCTCTCTTGCCATCAAAATAAAGATCGTGCGCGAGGGCATTGCCGATGGTCAGCAGCAATCCGTCGGCGGTGGACAACGCCGCTGCCAGCCCGCCCGCAGCCACCAGCCCGGACACGACATAGGGCAAGCCTCCCAGCTCCGGCGTGGCAAGCATCACAATGTCTGCCCCGAGTTTGAGTTCGGCAAACTGAAGGATTTGGTCGCCATTGACATCACTGACCGACAGCAAGGCTGGGTCAACCTTGGCCCACTGCGCCATCCACGTCGGCAGCGAGTCAAAGTTCTGCCCCACCAGGTGACTTAAGACCTCATATTTCACCAGCACGGCCAGCGCCGGAGCAGCCAGATACAGGAGCGAGATGAAAAATAGCGACCACGCCACTGAAGTGCGGGCCTCTGCCACTGTCGGCGTGGTGTAAAAGCGCGTGAGCAAATGCGGAAGCCCGGCGGTACCCACCATCAGGCAAAACATGAGGGCCAGGAAGTTACGCCGTGACACCTCAAATGTTTTTTGTTCCTGCGCAGTTCCGTCTGGATTCCCGGCAAACGGCTGCGAATGGGGCAGCATGCCCCCCAGCGGTTTGGCTCGCTCCAGGTTGTCTTGCATGGCCCGTGTCCAGCGGTCCCGCGCGGTTTGAGCATCTTTGGGCAAGGCCGCAATTTCACGGCGGATGGCAAATACCTGGGATTCGTCTGCGCCGTGCTCAACCAGCCAGCGTTGCCGGTTGCGCAGGTTTTGCCGGTCAGTTTCCAGGGACCGCTCGACGTTTTGCAGCTTGCGCTCCAGTTCGCGGGCGCGACGGGCGTATTCCTCAATCACCTGGTTTTCAACTGGCGACGTCGCCAGTTGCCGCTCCAGGTCAGCTATTTTTTGCAGCTGCTGCCCATAGACCAAAGGTGCCAGCGGGTTCCCGAGCTGTTTGTAGGCCAGCCAGGACACGGGGATGAGGAATGCCAGGATAAGGACCACGTACTGCGTGACCTGAGTCCACGTGACGGCCCGCATGCCCCCCAAAAAGGAGCACACCAACACTCCGCCCAAGCCCAGCAAAATTCCAATCTCAAACTGGACACCCGTCAGTCGGGACGTGATCAAGCCAACGCCATAAATCTGCGCCACCACGTACGTAAACGAACACAGCACGGCTGACAGGGCGGCGATGATACGAGGCCATCGCCCCCCAAAGCGCACGCCGAAGTAATCCGGAATTGTGTACAAATTCAGGCTGCGCAAGTACGGTGCAACCAACATCGCCAAGAGACAAAATCCGCCGGTCCAGCCCATCACATACGCGAGCCCGCCCGGCTGGGACTCAGTCCCGGAAAAGCCCTGCAAGTAAAGGCCGCCCGCCAAACTGATGAACGATGCGGCGCTCATCCAGTCGGCCGCCGTGGCCATGCCGTTGTAAAAGGCCGGAACCCGGCGACCAGCGACGTAATATTCGGTGGCATCCGAGGTGCGACCGTAAATGCCGACTGCGGCGTACAGCGCGACGGTGGCAAACAGAAAAATCGCGCCCACCCACTGCTTGGACAAACCCCAGCGCTCGGCCAGGGTCAGTGCCAACAAAAAAGCCAGCAGGCAAGCAAGATAGCCGACAAATCTGCGATGCAAGCGGCGCTTGTAGCTGGCGTAAGCCAGCGCATCGGGAGCGCCGTCGGACCCATTGCCGTGCCGGTTTGACACCCACGCAAACAGTGTCACGATGGCGATGAAAACCAGCACGACACCCTGGGCAGCAAACCAGAAGCCAAAGGGCCAACCGGCCACCACCATGCGCAGGTCGCGCGCAAAAAAAACGACCCCGAACGACGCCCCAAGCCACAACGCCAATAGCCAGCCGTGCAGGGCCAGACTGGGCGCTGCGGTTCCCCCGCCTGCTACTTCCGGGCGAGCTGCTGCCACGTCGCAACCACGGAGTCCGGGTTGAGGGAGATCGACGAAATCCCTTCTCTGGTCAACCAGCGCGCAAAGTCAGGATGGTCGCTGGGCCCCTGGCCGCAGATGCCCACATATTTGCCCTGCTTTTTACAGGCCGCAATCGCCATGCTGATCAACGCCTGCACAGCCGGGTCACGCTCGTCAAAGTCGGCAGCCAGAAGTTCCAGCCCTGAGTCGCGGTCCAGGCCCAGGGTGAGCTGGGTCAGGTCGTTCGAGCCTATCGAGAAGCCGTCAAAGTATTCAAGGAATTGGTCCGCCAGGATGGCGTTACTGGGAATCTCGCACATCATGATGAGCTTAAGGTCGTCTTGGCCACGCTTGAGGCCGTGTGCACCCAGCAACTCGGTCACCGCCTTGGCCTGGCCCAGGGTGCGCACAAACGGCACCATGACTTCCACATTGGTCAACCCCATGTCAAGTCGTACCCGCTTGAGAGCCTCGCACTCCATCGCAAAGGCCTCGCTGAAACCAGGGCTGAGGTAGCGCACCGCGCCGCGAAAGCCCAGCATCGGGTTCTCTTCCTCGGGCTCGTAACGGCTGCCCCCAATCAGTTTGCGGTACTCGTTGCTCTTGAAATCCGACAGGCGAACGATGACCGGTTTGGGCCAGAAAGCCGCAGCAATCGTTGCCACACCTTCCGCCACACGGTCCACGTAAAAAGCGCGGGGCGAAGCATGGCCACGGGCCACGGACTCCACTGCTTTTTTCAGGTCGGCATCCACATTCGGGTAATCCAGAATCGCCTTGGGGTGCACGCCAATATTGTTGTTGATGATGAACTCAAGCCGCGCCAGACCCACACCTGCATTGGGCAACTGGCAGAAGTCAAACGCGAGCTGGGGGTTGCCCACGTTCATGGTGATCTTCACCGGAATTTCGGGCATCTCACCGCGCTGCACTTCAGTCACTTCTGTTTCCAGCAAACCATCGTAAATAAAGCCGGTGTCACCTTCAGCACAGCTCACCGTCACCAGCATGCCGTCTTTCAGAATGTCCGTCGCGTTGCCGCAGCCCACCACAGCGGGTATGCCCAGCTCGCGCGCGATGATGGCCGCATGGCAGGTCCGCCCGCCCCGGTTGGTGACGATGGCCGCAGCCCGCTTCATCACGGGTTCCCAATTCGGATCGGTCATGTCAGATACCAGCACATCGCCCGGCTGCACCTTGTCCATCTCGCTGATGTTGTGCACCACGCGCACGGGGCCGGTGCCGATTTTCTGGCCAATCGCGCGGCCCTCCGTGATCACGGCGCTGCGGCTCTTGAGCTTATAGCGGTGCTCGGCCTTACCCGCGGCCTGGCTCTTCACGGTCTCGGGCCGGGCCTGCAGGATGTAGAGCTGGCCGTCCACGCCGTCTTTGCCCCACTCAATGTCCATCGCACGACCGTAATGCTGCTCGATCACCAGAGCATATCTGGCAAGCTGTTCGACATCAGCGTCGGTCAGCGAATAGCGGTTGCGCAGCTCCGTGGGCACGTCCGTTGTCTTGACGAGCTTGCCACCGGCGGCTTTTTCCGCAGCCGTTGTGAACTCCATCTGAATCAATTTGGAACCCAGGCTGCGGCGGATCACGGCACGCTTGCCCGCCCTCAGCATGGGCTTGTGCACATAGAACTCGTCCGGGTTCACGGCCCCCTGCACCACGGTTTCGCCCAGGCCGTAGCTTGATGTGATGAAAACCACGTCTTTAAAGCCGGACTCGGTATCGATGGTGAACATCACGCCGGCCGCGCCCAGGTCAGAGCGCACCATGCGCTGCACGCCGGCGCTCAGCGCCACATGCTCATGCGCAAATCCCTTGTGAACCCGATAGCTGATGGCGCGGTCGTTATAAAGCGAGGCAAAAACCTCCTTCATCTTGTGCAGCACCTCGTCAAGCCCCATCACATTCAGAAAGGTCTCCTGCTGCCCCGCAAACGATGCATCGGGCAGGTCTTCAGCGGTTGCAGACGAGCGCACCGCAAATGAGGCCGCCGGATTATTCCCGCTTAACGTGGCAAACGCCGCACCAATAGCCTGCTGCAAATCTGCCGGGAAAGGCTGCGCCTCAACCATGGCGCGAATGTCAGCCCCCGCCAAGGCCAGGGCACGCACATCGTCCGTGTCAAGCGCATCAAGTCGTTTTTTGATTTTGTCGGCCAGGCCGTCATGCTGGAGAAACTGCCGAAAGGCATGGGCTGTGGTGGCGAAACCCGTGGGCACGCGCACGCCCGTGGGTAGCTGTGAAATCATCTCGCCGAGGCTGGCGTTTTTACCGCCAACGGACTCGACGTCGGTCATTCTCAGGTTTTCAAACGGTACGACCAGGTCGGTCGGATTGAACAGTGCAGACATGGGGAAACTCCAGAAGTAAAAAACGGGTCTGCGCGCAAGGCCGGGGCAGCGAATGCCCGGGCGGCGCGAATGCAGGCGGCCCAGCCAATCGGGCGATGAATTGGGTTGCGGCCTTGCATCAAAATAGGGAGAGTCTGGTAAAACAGAGGTATGTTGCGGCTATTGTAGGGGTCGCAACACCCTGTAAATCTACGTATCTCCGGCATGAGCCGCCCATTTCGGCCCGATCACATCCAACATGACCAAACGCACCATCTTTTTCATTTCTGACGGAACGGGCATCACGGCCGAAACGTTTGGCAATGCGATCCTGGCCCAGTTCGAGCTCAACGCGCTGCATGTGCGCCTGCCATTCACCGATACCGTGGACAAGGCCCATCAGGCCGTGCGCCAGATCAACCACGCCGCAGTAATCGACGGCAACAAACCCATCGTTTTCACCACACTGGTGAATATGGATGTGCTCAAGGTCATCACCGAAGGTTGCCAGGGCATGCTGCTGGACATGTTTGGCACCTTTGTCCATCCGCTGGAAACTGAGCTGCAGCTCAAATCCAATCACCGCATTGGCCGCTTCAGCGACGCCAGCAAAAGCAAGGAATACCAGGACCGCATTGAAGCCATCAACTTCTCGCTGGCCCATGACGACGGCCAGTCCAATCGCGACCTGGAGCAGTCCGACGTGATTCTGGTGGGCGTGAGCCGCAGCGGCAAAACTCCCACGTCGCTTTACCTGGCCATGCAATATGGCCTGAAAGCATCCAACTACCCGCTGATCCCGGAAGACTTCGAGCGCCAGCACCTGCCCCCAGCCCTGATGCCCCACAAAGGCAAGATCTTCGGCCTGACCATCCAGCCTGAACGGCTGGCGGAGATCCGCAACGAGCGCCGGCCCAACTCCAAATACGCCGCCCTTGAAAACTGTCGCATGGAAGTTGCCGAGGCCGAAACCATGATGCGCCGGGCCGGCATTCGCTGGTTGTCCACCACGACCAAATCAATTGAAGAAATCGCGACGACCATCCTGCAGGAAATACGGCCTGAGCGGCTGAGCTACTGAGACTGCCTGATGCACAGCTCAACGAACCGCCGGGGCATCATCGGCATGTCCATCGCCATGGGCCTCTTCATCACCAATGATGCACTTGTGAAGCTAGTCAGCGCATCGTTGCCCGGGCCGCAACTCATCTGCATCCGTGGCCTGTTTGCCAGCGCGCTGATGCTGGTGGTATGCCAATCCCTGGGGGCGTTCAAGCGGAACCCAGACACCGGCGAATTGCCCATCGCGCAATTGCTCAATGGCCCCTTGTTGTTTCGTGCGTCGCTGGATGCCGGCGCCTCGCTGGTCTACCTGACCTCGCTGTTCCACCTGCCCCTGCCCAATGCCACGGCCATCAACTCTGCCACGCCCATGATCATCATCCTGATGGCGGTGGTGGCGTTCAATGAAAAAGTGGGACTGGGCCGCTGGTTGGCGATTTTGGTCGGCTTTGTGGGTGTGCTGCTGATCGTGCAGCCCGCAGCATCGGGTTTCAATGGCTGGGCCTTGCTGGCCCTGTTTGGCACGCTGCTGCATTCGGGCCGAGACCTGATGACGCGGGTGATACCACCGCGCATCCCGTCACTGATCATCACGTTGTCCACCGTGCTGTCTGTCTGTCTGCTGTCGGGCTCCATCAGTCTTTACCAGGGCTGGCAGCCGGTCAATGCGCGCCATCTAGCCTTGCTGGCCTGCGCCAGCGTGCTGCTAAGCGGCGCTTACTTCCTGCTGATTGGAGCCATGCGTGGTGGCGACATCAGCGTGATCTCGCCGTTCCGCTACACCGCGCTGCTGTTCGCCCTGGCCCTGGGCTGGCTGTTTTGGGGCGACATGCCCAACCTGCTGGCACTCACCGGCATTGCACTGCTGGTGGGCGCGGGCCTGTTCTTGCTGACGCATGGGCCTCAACGGCAATCTGACGCGCTCGATGCAGCGACGGATTGACACTATGCATCCATTGCTTGATGGGATCCGGAAGCCTGGCAAAATGGAGTTGTGACTACTACCAAATAAGCCACTGACCATCGTGGCTATTGCCTAGCCAGCTACCATTTATGTAGCGCAAGCCTACCGTTCGCCCCGCACCCGCTGCGCCACTTCAACCACGCGCCGCAGTTTGCGCCACTGGTCCTCAAAATGGTTTACTTGCCGCGCGGGGGGTCGCGCACGTCCTTCATCTCTTCAAACTCGATGTTGTAAAGCTCGCCGTCTTTCTTCTCCACCTTGCGCACGTACACGCTTTGCACGATGTCGCGGGTGTTGGCGTCGATGTAAATCTGGCCGCGCGGACTCTCAAAAATCTGGCCCTTCATGGCGGCCAGCAGCGCATCACCACCACCTTTGCCGCCGGTCTTCTTGAGGGCTTCATAGATCAGGCGCATGCCGTCGTAGCCGAACACGGCCACGGCGTTGGGGCGCATGTTTTTGTTGGCCTTGCGGAACTCTTCCACAAACTTCTTGTTAAGTGCCGACGGGTGCGAGGCGGAATAGTTGTACGAGCTGACCACGCCCAGGGCCGTATCGCCCATGCCGTTGAGGATGTCGTCATCCACCACGTCGCCCGTGCCAATCAGGCGGATGCCGGCCTTGGCCAGGCCGCGCTCGGCAAACTGGTTCATCACGGCCGTGCCGATGCCGGACGGCACAAAAACAAACAGCGCTTCAGGGTTCAGGTCACGCACCTTTTGCAGAAAAGGTGCAAAGTCAGGGTTGCGCACCGGCACGCGGATGGATTCCAGAATCTGCCCGCCATTGAGCATGAAGCGGTCGCGGAAGGTGCGCTCGGCGTCCAGGCCGGGGCCGTAATCAGACACCAGGGTGACGGCCTTTTTGATCTTGTTCTTGCTGGCCCATTCGGCCACACCCACCGTGATTTGCGGCAGCGTCATCGACACGCGCACCATGTAGGGCGAAGCATCAATCACCGAAGCGGTGGCGGCCAGCATGTTGACCATGGGGGTTTTGGATTGCGTGGCAATCGGGGCCGTGGCCAGCGCCAGCGGCGTGAGGCCAAAACCGGCCAGCACGTCCACCTTGTCGTTCACCACCAGTTCCTGCGCCAGGCGCTTGGTGATGTCGGGCGTGCCGGTGTCGTCTTTGAGGATCAGCTCAACCTTGCGCCCGGCAATCAAGCCCGCGTTTTGCGCCATGAACAGCCGCGCACCAGCTTCCATCTGCTTGCCGGTTGAGGCGAAGGGACCGGTCATGGGCGCGAGCAGACCGACTTTGAACGGTGCTTGCTGGGCAGACGCGTGCAGCGAAGCACCCGCAAAAGGCACGGCCGCAAGGGCCTTGATGAGAGTACGTTTATCCATGGCTTGACTCCTGCAAAAGTGGAACGATCAAATGAATCAGGCCGGATGTTACCTGCCATTGCGCCCTGAGGCATCCGGCAAAACCGCCATATCAGCTATCTTTATTTAAGCTAACCAGCAGGTCGGACGACGCACGGCACTGGTGTCAATCAAAGGTCGTACGCCCCAGCAGCTTGCCATGGCGATCCAGCACAAAGGCCTCGCCGGAAGCCGGACTGCCCTCGGCCAAGGCCGAAATATTCACCTGATGGGTCACCCACACTTCAAACTGCCCGGCGGGGATGCGTGCCATGGCCTGGCGCATTGATTTGCTTTGGTCGGGCTGCAGGTCACGGTCGCTGAAGGTGGAGTTCAGGGCCGCCCACACTTTATGCTGCCCAAACGCCAGGTCTGCCGTGTCTTTGCAGCGGCACCAGGCGCTGCTCAGCACCGCGTGGGGTTTGAGCTGGCGGGTGCGAAACCAGGCGCCGATGCGGCGGGCGTCCTGCTGGCCCGCATCGCTGAGGTTGCGCTGGGTGCTGCACACACCGAGCTTGAAGCCAGGCGGGTCGCCCACCCCTGCTACGGTGGCAGCATGGCGAAGCATCACCACGCAGCCCCCCACACGCAGTGGGTCTGCAATGTCAGCGTTAGCAGCCTGTGCAAAGGCTGGCCAGGCACCACCAGCCAGTAAGGCCAGCACCTGGCGACGGGCAATGTCAATCTGGAATGGTGTAAAGGGCATGGGCATGGACGCCAAGATTAGCACCAGCCCGCGAAAAACACCGCCTGTTCTCGGGATACCCACACAGGCGCAAAACCCTGGTTCCTCAACACCAAACCGGGGGTGATCCGCACGGTCTGAGCCTTCAGGCGGGTTTGCCCAGCGCTTCCCAGCGTTCCAGCGCGGCCATCAGTTCGTCGTCTAAGGCTGCATTGCGGGCGGACAGCGCCAGTGCACGCGCGTTGTCTCGGGAAAACAGGCTGCTATCGGTCAACGCGTCAGCAATGTCTTTTTGCTCGGCTTCCAGCGCAGCAATGCGGTCGGGCAGGCCGTCGAGCTCGCGCTGCTCCTTGAAACTGAGCTTGCGGGTCTTGGCCGGTGGTGGCGCGGCCGGTGTGACGGCAGACGCCTGAGCCACAGCTTGCTCCTGTTTTTGTAGCTGCTCACGCTCATAGTTAAAGGGCTTGGCCGTGCTTTTACCTTGCGCGGCGTTGATGGCGTTAGCCCGTTTGGTCTGGATCAGCCAGTCGCTCACGCCCCCTTCGTATTCGCGCCATTTGGCATCGCCCTCAAACGCGATCGTGCTGGTGACCACGTTGTCCAGAAAGGTACGGTCGTGACTGACCAGGAACACCGTGCCGTCGTAGTTTTGCAGCAGGTCTTCCAGCAACTCCAGCGTGTCGATGTCCAGGTCATTGGTGGGCTCGTCCAGCACCAGCACATTGGCCGGACGGGCGAACAGGCGCGCCAGCAACAAGCGGTTGCGCTCGCCGCCACTCAAAGAGCGAACCGGCGAATTGGCACGCGCGGGCGAGAACAGGAAGTCGCCCAGGTAGCTCTTGACGTGTTTCTTATGGTTGCCGATTTCGATCCACTCACTGCCGGGGCTGATGAAATCTTCCAGTGTGGCGTCCAGGTCAAGCGCATTGCGCATCTGGTCGAAGTAGGCCACCGTGACGTTACTCCCCAGGCGCACGGTACCCCACGGGCTGTGGCCGGATTCAGGCTTGGGCGCATTGGCCGGCGCCGCGTCGGGCTTGAGTTCGCCCAAAATGAGCTTGAGCAGCGTGGTCTTGCCAGCGCCGTTTGGCCCCAGCAGGCCGATCTTGTCGCCACGGAGGATGGTGGCGGAGAAGTCGCGCACGATCACGCGCTCCTCCTCGGTGCCTGCGCCAAAGCTCTTGCTGACATGCACCATCTCGGAGACCAGCTTGCCACTCTTGTCGCCACTGGAAATGTCCATGTTGACGCTGCCCACGACATTGCGACGTGCGGCGTGCTGGGCACGCAATTCATCCAGGCGCACGATGCGCGCCGTGGCTCGGGTGCGGCGGGCTTCCACTCCCTTGCGAATCCACACCTCTTCCTGCGCCAGCAACTTGTCGGCCTTGGCGCTGATGACCGCCTCTTGTGCGAGCTGTTCCGCTTTCTGCGTCAGGTAGGCGGCAAAGTTGCCGGGGTAGCTCAGCAGCTTGCCGCGGTCCAGTTCGACGATGCGCGTGGCCACGTTGTCAAGGAAGGACCGGTCGTGGGTGATGGTGATGATGGAGCCCTTGAAGTCGACCAGCAGGCCTTCCAGCCACTCAATGCTGTCCAGGTCCAGGTGGTTGGTGGGCTCATCCAGCAGCAGCACATCGGGCTGTGCCACAAGGGCCTGGGCCAGCGCCACGCGCTTCTTGGTGCCGCCAGAGAGGGTGTTGACAATCGCGTCGGGGTTCAGGTGCAGGCGCTGCAGGGTTTCACCCACACGCTGCTCCCAGTTCCAGCCATCCAGGGTCTCGATCTCGCTTTGCATTGCGTCCAGGTCGCCATGGCCCTGGCAATACTCTTCAATCAGGTGAATGACCCGTTCCAGGCCGGCGCGAACCGCGACAAAAACAGTCGCATCCCCGTCGAGCTGCGGTTCTTGGGCCACGTAGGAAATGCGGGTGTTGCTTTGTACTTGCAGTGTGCCGTCGTCGGGCTTATCCATGCCGCCCAGAATTTTGAGCATGGAGGACTTGCCGGCGCCGTTGCGGCCAATCAGGCCAACGCGCTCCTGCGTTTCAAGGGAAAAATCAGCGTGGTCAAGAAGAGGGACGTGCCCAAATGCCAGCTGGGCGTCAAGAAGGGTAATCAATGCCATAGGGGCCGAATTATCCCTTGGGCCACCCATCGGCATCTGGATGGGGAGCGTAAAGTCATAATTCCTGGCATGACACTCACCCGCCGCCAACACATCGCCCTGCTTGCCAGCGCCGCCGTGCCAAGCCTGCAAAATACCGCCTATGCTGAGCAAGACAACGCAATGATCATCAACGAGGTATGGGTAGACGCCGCGCGCCAGCGGAGCGTGCCCGTGAAGCTGCGCTGGCCAGACCCGGCTCAATTCAACCGGCCTAATCCTGTTTCACTTCCTGTAGTGCTTTTCTCGCACGGCCTGGGGGGCACCACCGACGGTGGCGAAGTCTGGGGCCGGGCCTGGGCCGCTGCCGGTTTTGTGGTGGTGCACCTGCAGCATCCCGGCAGCGACCTGGCCGCCGTGCGCAGTGTGACAAACACCTTCACCGACAAGGAGGCGCTGCGCAAGGCGGCCTCGCCCGCCCAACTGCTGGCGCGCCTGCACGACGTGAGGTTTGTGCTGAGTGAGATCGGGCGGCGCAAGGCAGCGGGCCACGTGGCGGGCAATGTGACAAGCCAGGTGCGCTGGCAGGATGTGCGGGCTGACCGCATCGGCATGAGCGGCCATTCGTTTGGTGCCCACACCACATTGGGCATTGCCGGGCAGCGCTACCTGGGCTTTGACGGCATGCAGGAACCGCGGCTGACGTCGTTTATTGCGTTCTCGCCCTCCCTGCCGGTGGCGGGCGACGCGCAAGATGCGTTTGCGCGCCTCACGCAACCGGTGCTGTGCATCACCGGCACGCGAGATGCCGATGTGGCGGGCACGGGTGCCACACCTGAACGGCGCATGGCCGTCTATGCGGCAATGCCACCCGGCCACAAGGCGCATCTGGTGTTGCGCGATGCCGACCACATGACGTTTGGCGGCCAGACCGGTCGCGCGGCAGAAATCGTGCCGCGCGTGCAGGCCACGCGCGACCTGCAGGGCGCGCACCATGCACTGGTGGCAGCCATCACCACCGATTGGTGGCGAGCCACCCTGGCCGACGATGCAGTTGCGCGTGAGCGCCTGGTGGCACCCGCAGGGCTGGGCACTGGCGACGTCTGGCAGCAGGGCTAATCCCGCGCGCTGTCCAAGCGCTGTCCACACGCCTGCACAAATACCGGGCCGGTGCCACAATGGCGGCCAACAGACAACCCGAGGTGTGGATGTGATGCGGCCCCATGCGACTTTTGCAGCAACGAAGCGCTCTGCGCAGGGTTTGCCGCTGCGCGCGGCGGTTGCTATGGCGGTCAGCCTGATGTGTGTTTTTTGGGCTGCTGGCGTATATGCCCAGGGCACAGCGGGGCCAGGTTTTCGCATCATGGCGGATGGCGCCCGCGGTAATTGCCTGGCCTGCCACGCACTGGCCGGGCAGCCCGGCGTGCAGAGCAACTTTGGCCCGGCGCTGGACAAGGTGGGCTCGCGTTACACAGCCGACGTGCTGCGCCAGTGGGTCACGGATGCGCGCCAGATCAAGCCTGACACCTTGATGCCGCCTTTTGGCAGCACGCAGGGAACCCATTCGCCCAACCGGACTCTATCTGCGCTGACCCTTGACGAAATCACCGACGTGGTCGCCGCCCTTCAAACCCTTCGCTAAAGCCTTCATGCACAACCATTCCATTCGACGCCGCACCTGCCTTGGCACCTGTCTTGTGCTGGCGGCAACGCCGCTGCTGGGCTTCAGTGCCTTGGCTCAAAACGTGGGCACCGGCGCGAATGTGACCGGTGCCGACCTGCTGGCGATGAACCTCAAGGCCGATGGCATCACGCTGGATTTTCCGAGGCTGGCGGATTCTGGTTCATCTGTGCCAATCACAGCCGAAATCATTGCGCCAGCAGGCCAGAAGATCGCCATGGTTGACGTCTACCTGCCCGACAATCCCAATACGCGGGCGGCTCGCCTGCGTCTGGCCGAACCGCAAGCCAAGTACACATTCACAACCCGATTGCGACTAGCCGCCAGCCAGGACGCCTGGGTGGTCGCCACCCTGACCAATGGCAGCCGCATGGGCGCCAGCGCGCCCACCATCATCACCTCGTCGGCCTGCCTGGACGCTAGCTGAGCCCCCACGCCATGGCCACACAGATTCCCTCACGGCTGAGTTTTTACGGCACCATCCGGCCCGGCAACACCATTGAAGCGCGCTGGATTGCCGGGCACCCCATGGAAAGCGGTTTCCGGGTGGATGACTCCGGCCAGCGCATTGACCGCAACATCATCACGCAGATTCGCGTGCTGCTGAATGACCGGCTGATTCTGGATGTGGAGCCCGGCACGGGCCTCACCGCCAATCCGTTCCTGGCGTTTCCGCTCACCGTACCTGCCGAGGGCGGCACCGTTGTGGTCGAGTGGCTGGACGACACCGGCAACCGGGGCCGGGCGCAACAGTTGCTCCTGCTCGAAAAATGAAACGCCGGGTACGGGGCCTGTTGCTCGCGTGCCTTGGATTCATGGCTGCGGTACAAGCGCAACCGTGGCCGACCGACACCAAGCTCAGCGGCAATGCATTTCTGTCGCCCGGTTTGCTCAAGCTGCAGGCCGATTCAGCCAACAGCCCCGTAGCACTGTGGCTTGACCGTGGCGTGGCTGCGTGGGCTGACAGCAGCGTCGGCCCCAGTTGCCTGAGCTGCCACGGCACGGCGGACGCCCTCAAGGCATCGGCACCCGGCTTCCCACGTCTGACCGCCAATGGCCAGACGCTGATCAACCTGGAGGACCAAATCGTGGCCTGCCGCGCCCGCAGCGGTCACACCGGTGCAAAGCTGGAAGACGACGACGTGCTGGCCCTCAGCGCCCTGCTGCACAACGCCGCCAAAGGCCTGCCCATCAATGTCAAGGCTCCCCCAGAGCACGCCGCGCAGTGGCAGGCCCGGCTTGAAAACGGCACACAACTATTCGCCCGGCGCATGGGCCGCATGAACCTGGCCTGCGTACATTGCCATGACCAGAATGTGGGCAAGCAAATGCGCGCCGATGTGATCAGCCCCGGCAACCCCACAGGCTTTCCAATCTACCGCATGAGTTGGCAAAAAATCGGCTCTGTGGACCGTCGTTTGCGTGCCTGCTATTCGGGTGTTCAGGCAATGATCCCGCCAGCGGGCGACCCGGCTTTGCGGGATCTGGAGCTGTATCTGAAAGTGCGTGCCAGTGGTATGGCGTTGGATGGGCCTTCGATACGGCGGTAGGCCGAGATCGCCCGGACAAACCACTGCACAAATAAGCCTGCACACCATGGCTCAAGAACGATAAACTAAATCTCTGGAACGTCTCGTGTTTGCTGCCAGTGTTTTTCAACCAGTGTAGGAGCCGACCATGAAGAGCTTGATCGCCGTCATTTTGTGGATACCCGCATTTTGCTTTGCCCAAAATACGATTGATGGCCGCTGGCGAACCGTCAGCGAACAAAACTCCCCTGGGTCCAGCGAGCGTGTTACGTTCGTCACCAAAGGGGACACTGTCGCGATGTCTGCATCAACCGGTGTGTCGTACGCTGCAAAAACAGACGGCACAGACGCGCCAATTGTTGGCGACAAAAATACAACGAGCGTTTCAGTCACGCTACCAAGTGCAGGCGTGCTGGTAGAGATTTCCAAGAAAGACAAACGCCCCTGGCTTTCAATGCGCATGGAAGTGAACGCCGACGGCAAGACTGCCAACGTGACCTGGAAAAACCTGAACACGAATAAACAGGGAAGCTACTCAATGGCGAGGGATTAGCCCTCACATCAGAGGCCTGCGCTCCCTGCTCAATGACGCGCCTTTGGATGAGCCTTCTGTCCAGCGGTAGGCTGTTTTTGCCTTGATAAGCCCGCTGCTTGCACCGGTGGCTGTCCGGCACGGCGACAGCGCAATGCGCATGCGGTTTTGGAGTGGAATCACGCGCGGGATGGAAAAATCGGTCAAGCTTTCGCTTGGCGATTTTTGGAGGTGTGCGTGAGTCGCTACCGCGCACCTTCCACTCCAAATCCCGGTCACATTGCACTATCACCGCACCGGACGGGTAGCGTGGTTGGGGTTTTCAGAAGTCGGGTTTGTGGTAAAAATGGTCGTTACTGGGTGTTCGTCAAATAGCGTAACGTCTGTATAAATTGCAGAACATGACCCACCGACTTTGTCATTTTCA
>JANOAP010000572.1:0-3110 GCA_031411175.1 Rhodoferax sp.
TATCCAGACCCAGGGGGCGCCGGTAGCGATACAAAATCAGGGGTAACGCGATGGCCAGCATCAACAATGCCGCCAGCGCCGAGCGGGTGCCGGTCATCAGGATGGCCAGAATGTTGAAAGCCATGAACAAGCTACGCATGGCGATCTGGTCCTGCCCGCGCGCGCTGGCCAGCAACCAGACTGAAAACGCCACGGTGCACACCGCAAACTCGGCAAAGAAATTGCGGTTGACGAACGTGGATGCGGGGTTGGGGCCCTGCGGGAACAGGTTGAAATTCACCAGAAACTGCAAGACCACCCATAGCGAGGCCATCACAGCTCCCCAATGGATGCCCTGGGCCACCAGGGCCAGGTTGTCCCGCGTGAAAGTGTTGAGCCCCAGCCACAGCAGCAGGCTGAAAACAAACCAGCGAATGGCTTCGACGCCCCCCAGATAGGTGTGCGACCAGACCATGCTGCCCAGCGCCCAGGCCATCAGTACCAGGGGCAGCCACATTACGGCATGCCAGCGTAGCGGTTCTGAACTCTTGCGACGGTTCCAGAAAAACAGCGCCGCCGCTGCCAGCGCGCCGAAAGACACCACCGTGGACTTCAGCGTGTCCTGCAGCATCTCCTCAAACGGCACACCGACTGCCGGTGCCAGCAACAGGGTAAGTGTCAGCACGACGACCACCCAGTCCAGCCCGGAAGCCTCCAGCAATGTTGCGGCCCCGGGCAATGGCGCCTTCACGGCGCAGCGAGGGTTTTGTACATCTCGATGTGCGCAATACCTGCTTCTTCAAACGGCTCGCCACGCGCCACAAAACCCAGGCGGGCGTAGAAACCTTCTGCGCTGCGCTGGGCATGCAGGCAGATTTCATGGTCGCCCCGTTGCGCCGCCATGCACATCAGGGCGTTCAGGATGTCGCGGCCCAGGCTGCCGCCACGCAGCACACGGCTCACCGCCATGCGGCCAATGCGGCCTACGCCACGGGCGTCACGCGTGTGCGGCAGCAGACGCCCGGTGGCGACCGGCAGCCCCAGGCGGTTGATGGCTACCGCATGCACCGAGGTTTCATCGGCCTCGTCCCATTCCATCTCGATGGGAATGCGCTGCTCTTGCAGGAAAACCTCGCTGCGGACCAGGCGCGCGCCCTCCCCCAAATCCCCCCAACTGCCCACGCGAATGTCCACCATGGGCTCACCCGCTTCAAACGCATTGAACATATTGCGCAATGCGTCCGGCACGGGTTTGGACTTCTGCGTGGCCGGGTCGGCAAACACGTAGAGCAGCTCGCAGCTGATCAGCAACTCGTCACCCCGGAAAATATCGCCCGTGAAAACAATGGAAGACTTGCCAATGCGTGCGCATTTGAGGCCCACATCGACCGTGTCGTCCAAGCGGGCAGACGCGTGGTATTCCACAGTCGCTTTCTTCACGAACATGTCGCCTTGCAGCGCATGCATTGACGCCTCATAAGGCAGGCGCATGGCGCGCCAGTAATCGGCAATGGCCGTGTCAAAGTACATCAGGTAATGCGCATTGAACACGATTTTCTGCATGTCCACTTCGGCCCAGCGCACGCGCAGGCGGTGAAAGAAGCGGTAGTCCTGGCGGGTCATGGGCTTGGGAGATGTCATGGAGGCAAAGACGGGAAAGTAAGGGGTGTCAAGGCAAATCAGGGCTCATCAGGGGGGCACGGGTGCCATGGCGCTGGCGCTTGCAGCCGGTGGCATCAGACTGGCCACGGGCACAGCGAGGTAGGCCGCCGCACGGTCTGCCTTCAGGCCATAGGTCAGGTTGAAATCAACTCTGCTGGTCGCACCCATGTCCGTCTTTTCCATACTGCCCCGCCCCACCCCGCTGAGCGGGCTATAGGCTTGAAACGACACCGCGACCGCCCGGCCATTGCTGCACGACAGGCTGATGAGGCCTTGCGTGGTGGCGGTGTAACTCAAAGGCCCAAAGCAGGACAGCGCTGGGGTGTTAGTGCTCTGAAGATGGACCGACCCGCTGCGCTCGGCTGACAGCCGGGCCTCCCCGTGCAAGACGCGTCCGTCAACCACGGCAAAGGCCGTAGTGCTGGACGCCCCAAGCCTCGTCATGCTTTCCGAGACGGAAGCGCAGCCGGGCAGCAGCAAGGCGCTAGCAGCAAGGATGCAGAGTACCCCCTTTTTCCTGAAATTCAAACGTGGTTGCATGGCGTGCCCGATGGTGAATGAGACGGCGTACAACTTGGGATTATGACGCGCCACCCCGGTTGACCCAGGCTTGCCCGCCTGGTGCCAAAGGGTCTCCACACAGGCAGGTAGGGCGCGGTAAAAGATGGGGAAAGGCAGGCAAACCCGCCAGAAATCAATTCTTTAGATGATTACGCTATTAAAAACTGAACAATCGGTAGTTCCAGTTTTAAGTCATTGCTTCCAGAATTCATCCATCGCAACTTTTGAATGAAACGGAAGCCCCCATGACGCATCGTCGCAATCACTTGATCAAGCTGGTCAAACTATCAGTAGCCGCCACCCTCGGCATTGCTTCGGCCACTGTCGGCCTTGTCATCCCGACGCCGGCCCAAGCGCAAGCCCAGACCCCCAAAACACCAGCCGCCGTCACGCTGCTCAACGTGTCCTACGACCCCACACGTGAACTGTATGTAGAGTTCAACGCCGCCTTCAGCAGATACTGGAAAGCCAAAACCGGCCAGGACGTGACCATCAAGCAGTCCCACGGTGGCTCGGGCAAACAGGCCCGCTCCATCATCGATGGCCTGGATGCCGATGTGGCCACGCTGGCGCTGGCCGGTGACACCGATGCACTGGTTAAAAATGGTAACTGGCTGGCTGCAGACTGGCAGAAAAAGCTGCCCCACAATGCATCGCCCTATACCTCGACCATTGTGCTGGTGGTGCGCCAGGGCAACCCGAAAAACATCAAGGACTGGGATGACCTGATCAAGCCCGGCGTGAGCGTGATCACCCCCAACCCCAAAACCTCGGGCGGCGCCCGCTGGAACTACCTGGCCGCCTGGGAATTTGCCAAACGCAAACTGGGCAGCGATGCAAAGGCCAAGGAGTTTGTTGCCAAGCTGTATGGCAACGTGCCCGTGCTGGACACCGGTGCCCGTGGCTCC
>JANOAP010000573.1:0-3145 GCA_031411175.1 Rhodoferax sp.
GCTTGGAGGGCCACAGCCGATTGCAATTGCCGACGATGTAATTGATCTCGGTCTGGCCGAACATCTCGTTCGGCTTGACGCCAAGTTGCGACTCGCAATAGCCGAACACGGCGTCGCCCACAGCCTCCCCCGCACTCATGATGGCCTTCAACTTGAGCTTGAACTGCTGCCGCACGGTCTTGCTACCTGCGCCGGGGTTGGCCTTCATCATCGCCTTGAGCGCGGTGGGGAACAGAAAGGTGTGCGTCACGCCGTGGTCACGCATCAGCTCCAGCGCGCTTTGCGGGCTGAAGCGGCCGTTGAAAGCAACGATGGTGCAGCCAAAGTAAAGCGTGGGCAGCAGCGCGTCCATCAGCCCGCCAGTCCATGCCCAGTCGGCCGGGCTCCAGAAAACGGCGTCGGACGACGCGTTGGCCTTGCCGTCAAAGCCGAACCAGTTCTGGCTGCAGACAAACCCGGTGAGGTTGCCGATCAGCGCGCGGGGTGGAATCAGCGCGCCCTTGGGCTGGCCCGTGGTGCCGCTGGTGTAGATGAGCACAGCCGGTTCGCTGGCCAGCGTGTCGACGGGTCTGAACCGGGAAGAAGCCTTGGCCAGCGCACCAGCATAGTCAACAACGTCACCCTCCCCGTCACGGCCGCGGCCCAAGACGGCACCCACCCCTAGCACGGCACCCAGCAAGGGGCAGCGCGCCCGCACCGCCAGCAAGCCGCCCAGCGCCGCGCCGTCACATATCGCCGCTACCGCATCACTGTCTTGCAGCCTGAACTCCAGCGCCTCGGGCCCGAACAGCATGGACAGCGGCACGGCCACCGCACCCATTTGCAGCACGGCGATATAGGCCACGGCGGTCTCAAAGCGCTGGGGCATCACAATCGCCACCCGATCACCCTGCTTCACACCCAAGCCCATCAACACATTGGCGAGGCGATTGGCCTGCACCTGCAACTCGAAATAGGAGTAATTTTGGCCGCCAGACCCTTCAGAATGGGCTTGGATAGCTATTTTTTTGGTATCACCTGGCAATGTCGCCCAACGCGCACAGCAGACCTGTGCGATGTTGAAGTGATCCGGCACCAGCCACCGAAAGCCACTATGCAAGCTGGCGTACCCGTCGGAGGAAGGGTCTTGTGGTTTGTCTCTGTGTTGACTGACGTTCACGGCGGGCTTTCGTATCATCGGAAGAATGTACCAAGCCAAACGCATTTCCCACAGCGAGTTTGTCCCTATCCGCCACAACAACTACCACGTGCGCGTGTGGGGCCAGCCGAACCCCGACGTTGCCCCGCTGGTGCTGGTGCACGGCTGGATGGACGTGGCGGCCAGCTACCAGTTTCTGGTGGATGCACTGTCTGACGCTTTTGTGGGCAAGCGCCAGATCATTGCGCCGGACTGGCGCGGCTACGGGCTCACCACAGCTTCGCCGGTGGACAACTACTGGAACCAGGACTACCTGGCCGATCTGGATTTTCTGCTGGACCACTACTCGCCCAACCAAGCGGTAGACCTGGTGGGCCACAGCATGGGTGGCGGCGTGGTCATGCAGTACGGCGGGGTGCGGCCCGCGCGCATCCGGCGGCTGATCAATCTGGAAGGTTTTGGCGGGCCTGCCGGTCGCGCCACCAATGCGCCCAAGCGCATGGCGACCTGGCTGGACGACCTCAAGGCGATTAGCCGGGGTGACATCAAGCTCAAAACCTACGCCAGCGCGGCCGACGTGGCACAGCGCCTGATGAAGACCAACCCCCGTCTGGCGCGCGACCAGACCGGGCGTGACCGGGCAGAGTGGCTTTCCTACCACTGGTCTGCCGAAAACGCGGAGGGCCAGTGGGAGATTCTGGGCGACCCGGCACACAAGATTTCAGGCCCGCTGCTGGTGCGTCTGGAAGAAGTGCTGGCCCTGTACGCTGCCATCACCGCCCCAACCCTGGTGGTGGTTGCGTCCGATGACTCGCTGACCGGCTGGTTTGGTGGCAAATTCACGCAGGCCGACTTTGACGAGCGGCTCAAGTCCGTGCCAAACCTGAAGCGCGGCCGCATTGAAGACGCCGGCCACATGCTGCACCATGACCAGCCCGAGCAGCTCGCGCAGATGATCGAAGACTTCTTGGCCTGAAGCCCCCGCAAAATCGCAGCAAAACCCCATGTGCCTTGGGAACTAAAATAGCGGATTACCCGCCTGCTGCCATTCCGTTGACCGGTTTTCGCTGCGCGGGCTTTTCCGTTATTCATCAAGGCATTTCCCATGGACGTCGAACGCATCAACCAAATTGGCACCCAGCTCTCGGACTTGAGCGCCCGCACGCAAGAGTTACGGGGGTATCTTTGACTACCCTGCCAAAGCAGAACGTCTGAGAACTGTCAACGCCTCACTCGAAGACCCCAACGCCTGGAACGACAGCAAGAAAGCGCAGGAGCTGGGCAAAGAAAAGAAAGCGCTGGACGGCGTGGTCGGCACGCTGGACACGCTGACCAACGAGCTGGCCGACAACACTGAGCTGTTTGAGATGTCCAAGGCCGAAGGCGACGAGGCTGGCCTGATCACCATTGAGCAGGACACCGCCAAGCTGGCGGCCACCATTGAGCAGCTGGAGTTCCGGCGCATGTTCAACAACCCGGCTGACCCGCTGAGCTGCTTTCTGGACATCCAGTCTGGCGCGGGCGGCACCGAGGCTTGCGACTGGGCCAGCATGCTGCTACGCCAATACCTCAAGTACGCCGAGCGCAAAGGCTTCAAGACCACGATTGAAGACGAGACGGCGGGCGATACGGCAGGCATCAAGGGTGCCACCATCAAGATCGAGGGCGAATACGCCTTTGGCCTGCTGCGCACCGAGACCGGCGTACACCGGCTGGTGCGCAAGAGCCCGTTCGACTCGTCGGGGGGTCGCCACACCAGCTTTGCCAGCGTGTTTGTGTACCCCGAAATCGACGATTCGATCGAGATCGACATCAACCCCAGCGACGTACGCACCGACACCTTCCGTGCGTCCGGCGCGGGTGGCCAGCACATCAACAAGACCGACTCGGCCGTGCGCTTGACGCACATCCCCACCGGCATCGTGGTGCAGTGCCAGGACGGCCGCAGCCAGCACAGCAACCGAGATGTGGCCTGGAAGCGCCTGCGCTCGCGCCTGTACGACTTTG
>JANOAP010000574.1:0-2781 GCA_031411175.1 Rhodoferax sp.
GACTGCCCTTCAGGCTCATACCTGGATTGGAAAATACTGGTCGCCCTGCACCGGGGCGTTGCCAGCTTGTTCGGGGTGATCTGCGTCACAGCAGCCTGGTCACAAGCGCCCGGGGCAGCAAACAATGAGGTCACCGCCCGCTATGAATACCACCCCCACCCAACCCAGCAAGGCGTCGGTGACCTGACACTGGAGCTGCGTGATGCCGTCACCCGGCAGCCACTGGACTACACCGGCAAGCGCCTGGCGGCATGGTTGCAAAAGAGCCCGCCAACTTTGTCTGACGGCGAGATCGCCTGCAGCGACAAGGTGCGTGCGCTGGCCTCTCAGGGCATTGGTCGGCGGGCGGTGGTGGACTTCAACACGTATAGCCTGGTGACGGTCAACACCGACCGCACGGTGGCCTTCATCAATCCATTTCTGCGCATGAACAACGCCAAGCTGGAAGGTGTTGTGACGCTGCCCGGCGACGCGACCGCGTTGTTGTACCACCCGCAAGCGCGTGAAATGTGGGTGGCAATGCGAGACAGCGACGCCATCGCGGTGATAGACACCGACACACGCAGCCTCAAGCGCACGATCGCATTCGCGCCCGGCTCCGCTCCGCAGGCGCTGGCCTTGAGCGGTCGCTCGGTCTGGGTTGCATTCAGGGGACGCAGTCAATGGCTTCGGTTTGATGACAGCAACAGCGCACAGCCCGCTGCAACCGTCGCGGCCAGTGTCGCCTCGCAGCTCGTCGCCAGTGCAGATTCTGGTTTCGTCCTTGGGCTGGGACCGCTTGGCATCACGCTCCTGAACGTTGCCAGTGGTGAGGTACACAGCATTCCGTTGCCCGGCAACCCCACCGCTGCGGTTTTCAGCGTTTTGGCACAGCGCTGGCTGGTAGCCACCAGCAGCCAGCAGGTTTTCATGGTTGATGCCCAACGGCTTGCCGTGACGCAACAATTGGCTTTGAATGGTGAAGTCACACGAATGCTGGGTTTTGATGGAGGGCGCTTTGTGGCGGCCATCGTGCCGTCGCGCGACGAGGTCGCCATCATCGACCTGGCCAGCGCCAAGGTGTTGCAGACGGTTGCGGTGGTGCCGCAGGCCAATGAGCTCGCCTTGAGCGGGAGTTTCATCTACGTGCACAGTGCGGCAGGGGGGCAGGCCACGTTGCTGGCGCTGCATGATGTGCGCACCGGTCGGGCCCAGCCGGTAAATATCACCATCGGTACCGCAGGCAGGCAGGCTGACCCGGTGCCGGTGACTGCCGGGTTGACTGCCAACACGCCTGACAACCTGGGCATGCTGATCGCCAGCCCGCATGACGGTCAGGTGTTTCAATATGCCGAGGGCATGATGGCTCCCATCGGCAGTTTTTCAAACTACAAACGTGCCGCCGTCGGTTTGGTGCTGCTCAGCAATGGCTTCGAATCTCTGGGTGCGGGGCGTTATCGCACCACGTTGCGGCACAACCAGGGCGGGCCTCACGAACTGGTTTTGAGTGGCGTGCAGCCCCGCTTTGCGAGCTGCAATGCGCTGACATTGCCAGAGGTGCGCGATGCCAGGCGGGAAGCGCTTGCGGCGCAGCCGCACGCGACGCTGCTGAAAGTGGCCGATGCGCCGGATGGCAAGGCGCTGGAGGTGGAGGTGCGGCTTGAAGACAAAGCCACTCATGTGCCTGTTGGTGCGGTGCCGGATTTGGTACTGCTCGCGTTCAACAAGCGCAGCGGCTGGCAGCGCCGCGTCAAACTGGTCGAGCGCTCTCCCGGGCTTTACCACGCGGTGTTGACGATCGCGGGCGCGGGCGCACGCTTTGACTTGCTGGTTTCCAGCGCCACGCAGGACATGCCATTTGGTTCTGGCTTCATTGGCATGTACCAGGCGAAAGCCGTGGGTGAGGCCATTACGCCATGATGCGCCGTAGCCTTCTCATCGCCGCCGGTGCCTGCGCTGCAAGCCAGGTGCTGGGCCAGCCCAATGCGCCTGTGATTCCCGATGTGAGCCTGCTGGATGAGCAGGGCCGTAGCGTGCGGCTGCGTAACCTGGTGGCCGGGCGCACGGTTGCCATCAACTTCATCTACACCGGCTGTGTCAGTTTTTGCCCACCGCAGACTGCCGTGTTTCGGGCTGCTCAACTGCGTTTTGGCGAACTGGGTGGGGCTGCCCACCCACCGTTGTTGCTGTCTTTGTCGATTGATCCCCTGGGCGACAGCCCACAGGCCCTGACGCAATATGCTGCGCGTTTTGAAGCCCGGCTGGGCCTGGCAAATGGCTGGATGATGCTCACCGGCGAGCCCGGCGCGGTGGAGCGAACGACTCGCGCTTTTGGTGCCAGCAGCCAGCGCGTGGATGACCACCCGGTGCAGCTGTGGGTGGGGTGCGTGCCCAAAGCGCGCTGGTTCAGCACCACAGGTCTGGCCAGCGCCGATGACGTGCTTCGGTTGATGAAGGTGGCAGCCGCATGAAAACCTGCCTTTTCAGCCGCCCTTGCCATCCCCGAATCGCCACGGGATCGATTTTGCGGAGCGCTTTGCCGTGGGCTTTGTCATTTGCAATGTTGTTGCCGAGCGCAAGTGTGGCTGGGGGCAATGGGGTGGTTGACACCCTTGCTGCTACCGCCCCCACAACGGCCTTGGCGGCGCAAGGCAGGGCGCTCTACTTTGGCACGCAGGCTTTCGCCGCTCCTGCACGCGTGGCGGGCGCGCGCTTACCGGCCAGCGCTGCTGCATGCGTTAGTTGTCATGGGGCTTTGGGTGCGGGCGCACGGGAAGGCGTGCAGGTGGCACCCGACATCAC
>JANOAP010000575.1:0-2907 GCA_031411175.1 Rhodoferax sp.
GATCATGGTGGATGCCAACCAGCAGTGGGATCGGCCAACGGCCCAGCGCATGTGCCGTATCCTGGAGCAGTTCAACCTGGTATGGATCGAAGAGCCGCTGGATGCCTATGACCATGAAGGCCACGCCGCCTTGGCCCTGCAGTTCGACACCCCCATCGCCACCGGCGAAATGTTGACCAGCGCCGCCGAGCATGGGGACCTGATCCGTCACCGTGCAGCCGACTACCTGATGCCCGACGCACCGCGTGTGGGCGGTATCACGCCCTTCCTCAAAATTGCCGCGCGGGCTGAAGACGCAGGTCTGATGCTGGCCCCGCACTTTGCGATGGAGCTGCACGTGCACCTGGCCGCCGCCTACCCGCGCGAGCCCTGGGTGGAGCACTTTGAGTGGCTGGAGCCGCTGTTCAACGAGCGCATCGAAATCAAGGATGGCCGCATGCTGGTGCCCACCCGGCCTGGTTTGGGTCTGAGCTTGAGCGAACAGGCCAAGGCCTGGACGCGTGAGGCGGCAGAGTTTGGGCAGCGCGCCTAACGGCCGAAATTGGGCGACCTGCTGGATCACCCGTGGTGGGCAAACCAGGCGCAGGCGAACGGATCGTGGTGGGCGGCGTCACCAAGGCACCTGAGGACGGCCACCTAGCGTAGGCCATCGCGAGGTCTATGCGAGTCGCGCTCTGTGCCGCGCAATCTGCGCCCGCACCTGCGCTGGTGCGGTGCCACCCAGGATGTTGCGTGCATTGAGTGAACCGCGCAGGCTCAAGCACTCGTACACGTCCTTCTCAATGCTGGGGTTGAACTCCTGCAGCACCTTCAACGGCAGCTCCGACAAGTCTACCTGGTGCGAGATGGCGGCTTTGACGGCATGGGCCACCGTCTCATGCGCATCGCGGAAAGGCAGGCCTTTTTTCACCAGGTAGTCGGCCAGGTCGGTCGCCGTGGCGTAGCCCTTGAGCGCTGCAGCTTCCATAGCTTGGGGCTTGACGGCGATGCCGCCTTCCTTCTGGCCGTTTGCAGCGTTAACCTGGCCGCCGACCATTTCCGCAAAGATGCGCAGCGTGTCTTTCAGCGTGTCCACGGTGTCAAACAGCGGCTCCTTGTCTTCCTGGTTGTCCTTGTTGTAGGCCAGGGGCTGGCCTTTCATCAGGGTGATCAGGCCCATCAGGTGGCCCACCACGCGGCCGGTTTTGCCGCGTGCCAGTTCGGGCACATCGGGGTTTTTCTTCTGCGGCATGATGGAGCTGCCGGTGGTGAAGCGGTCGGCAATCTGGATGAAGCCAAAGCTTTGGCTCATCCACAAAATCAACTCCTCGCTCAGGCGGCTGATGTGCACCATGGCCAGTGATGCAGCCGCTGTGAATTCAATGGCGAAGTCGCGGTCGCTCACGGCGTCCAGGCTGTTCTGGCAGACGCAGGGCACGCCTTTGTCGTCCACCATGCCCAGCGTTTTGGCAACCAGCTCGCGGTCCAGCGGGTAGCTGGTGCCGGCCAGTGCGGCGGCACCCAGTGGCAGGCAGTTTACACGCTTGCGCACGTCCTGCATACGCTGTGCATCGCGGCTGAACATTTCCACATAGGCCAGCATGTGGTGACCAAAACTTACGGGCTGTGCCACTTGCAAGTGGGTGAAGCCGGGCAGGATCACGTCCACGTTTTTCTCGGCCACTTCCACCAGCGCCTTCTGCAGGTCTGCCAGCAGCGCGCCAATCAGGTCGATCTCGCTGCGCAGCCACAGACGCACATCGGTAGCGACCTGGTCATTGCGGCTGCGCCCGGTGTGCAGGCGCTTGCCGGCGACGCCAATGAGCTCGGTCAGGCGGGCCTCTATGTTGAGGTGCACGTCCTCCAGGTCCAGCTTCCATTCAAACTTGCCCGCTTCAATTTCAGCGGTGATCTGCGCCATGCCTTTCTGGATGGCGGCATGGTCTTCGGCACTGATGATCTTCTGCGTGGCCAGCATGCCCGCATGCGCCAGCGAACCGGTGATGTCGGCCTGCCACAGGCGTTTGTCAAAAAAGACGCTGGAGGTGTAGCGTTTCACCAGGTCGCTCATGGGCTCTGAAAACAGGGCGGACCAGGCTTGCGATTTCTTGTCGAATTGATTTTGGGGCATATTTTCCTGAGGCTCGTGGGCGAAAGAGGGCGTGGTCATCAATAATCGGGCCTATTGTCGAATGCTTGCGCCCTACAGGCTGCCCGGTCTTCCATGAAAGATACGCAAATTTTATCGGCCTTCCAAGAACTGGAGTCGCAACCGCCACCAGCCCCGCTGAAGACGGCGCTGGTGTTTGACGCCTGCCATGTGGGCGTGGTGTTGCGCGCAGTGCTGTTTGTGGAGGCCGTGGTGGCGGTGGGCGCGATGTTTGGCGCGGCCACCTTGATGGACTGGATCACCCGCACCGCGTTGCTCACGGGGGGGGCCTTTCCGGCCACGCTGGTCTGGCTGATCGTGGCGTGCAGTCTCAAGATCCTGCTGGCGCGCTTGCCTGCTGTGGCGCAGTATGTGGCGGGCGTGCTCATTGGCGCGTTGGCGGGTCTGTATGGCTGTGGCGTGCTTGCACTGGTGGGGCTGGTGGATGCGGCCCCCTGGGTGGCCTGCGCATTTTCAGGGGCGTTGCTGGCCGCCGTGCTGGTGGCGGCGCTGGTGTTGCGTGCCAAGGGCACCACGCCGGCAGCCACCACCGCGCGGTTGGCCGAATTGCAGTCGCGCATCCGGCCGCATTTTTTGTTCAACACGCTCAATAGCGCCATCGCACTGGTTCGCGCCGAGCCTGCCAAGGCCGAGGCTTTGCTGGAGGACTTGAGCGACCTGTTTCGCCATGCTCTGATTGACCATGGCGAGTCTGTCACGCTGGCCGATGAGATCACGCTGGCCGAGCGCTATCTGGCGATAGAGCAGGTGCGGTTTGG
>JANOAP010000576.1:0-3638 GCA_031411175.1 Rhodoferax sp.
CCTGGGTCATGATGACCATCTCGTCCGCATGCAGCGCCATGGATATTTCATGCAGCACGCTCACCACCGTTTTGCCCTGCACCACCAGCGCCTGCACCAGCGCCAGCCAGTCGGCCTGGTGCGGGGGGTCCAGGTTGGCCAAGGGCTCGTCCATCAGCAGCACATCGGCTTCCACGGCCAGCGCGCGGGCCAGCAGCACGCGCTGGCGCTCGCCGCCCGAGAGCTGGCCCAGCGCCCTGCCCCGCCATTCCCAAGCCTGCGTAGCCCGCAAGGCGCGCTCCACCGCAATGTGGTCGGCGTCGCTGGGGTTGCCAAGCCAGGGCTGGTGCGGCAGGCGGCCCAGCATGGCGACGTCAAGCACTGTCAAATCATCCCCTGCAAATTCGTTCTGGCCCAGCCAGGACAGCTGACGCGCACGATCACGGCCCGGCATGTGATGAAGCGGCCTTCCCAGCAAATCCACCGTGCCGGCATGGGGCAGCAAATTCGCCAGCACCTTAAGCAATGTAGATTTACCCGCACCATTGGGACCAACGATACTGGTCCAGCGGCCTTTTGGCAACGAGAGGGAAATGTCGTGCAGTATCTCGGCATTTCCGAGTCTAGCCCTTATGGATTGTGCCTGAATAGCTATTGAATTCATAGCATCCGTCACAGCCCGGTTCCTCTGGCGGTGCGCGTGTTGCGGTGCATCAGCAACAGCAAATAGCCGCCACCCAGCACGGCGGTCAGCACACCCACAGGCAGTTCCTGTGGGGCGATCAGCCAGCGCGCCAGGGTGTCTGCCGCCATCAGCAGCACGCCGCCCACCAGGCTGGCCAGCAGAATGAGGCGGCCAGGCGTCGCTTTGACGGCAGCCCGCACCAGGTGAGGCGCGGCCAGGCCCACAAAGGCGACCAAGCCCGTCTGCGCCACCGCCGTGCCCGTGGCCAGCGCCAATACGACCACCAGCGCGGCCCGCATGGGGGCCAGCGGCAGGCCCAGACTTTGCGCAGTGGCGTCCCCCAGGCTCAGGCCGTCCAGCAAGCGGCCCAGCAGCCACGCCGCCAGCATGCACAAGGCCCACACCCCAGCCATCAACCCACAGGCCAGCCAACCCACAAAGCTGGTGGAACCCAGCATGAAATCCCACATGGCCTGTAGCGAGTCGGGCGATAACATCAGCACCAAATGGGTCATGGCGCCCAGCACCACGCCCACCACCACACCCGCCAACAGCAGGCGAAGCGTGTGCTGCACACCGTTTGACAACGCCAGCGTGAGCAGCACGGCGACCACGGCCCCTATGAAGGCCGCGCCCGTCAAGCCTAGCTTGAGCCACAGGCTGCTGGAGAAAATGCCCACCGCACCAATTCCATATCCACCGCCATTCATCATGCTGCCTGCCCCTGCTGCTGCCCCCAACATGCCCGCGCCACCCCCCATGGCGGCCAGGGCCAAAGCCACGCCCAGGGATGCGCCGGATGCGCTGCCCAGCAGATAGGGGTCGGCCAGCGGGTTGCGGAACAGCCCCTGCGCCACCGCCCCGGCAAGACCCAGCAAAGCGCCCGCGAACCAGGCACCCAGCGTGCGGGGAAGGCGAATCTCCCACACGATTTGCTGGGCCATGGCGGTTTTCCCCACGTCTTGCAGCGGATTGAGCAAGGGGTGGATCAGGTTTTCAAACCCCGTGCTGCCAACACACACGCCCAAAACAGCCAGGGCAAGAGCACTGGCCAGCATGGCCCAGAACAGGGCTGCGGCGTGGCTGGAGGCCGCTTTGGGCAGGGTGCCTGAGGTCAAGGCTTTGCCCCTGGCAGCGCGCCAGGCGCTTTGTCGGCCAAACACTGCGCCATCAGCCGCGCGCCTTCAGCCATGCGCGGCCCCGGGCGCACCAGCACGTTGGCCTGCTCCGACGTAAAAATACACACGCGTTGCTCACGCAGCGCCCGCACGCTGCGCCAGCCGGGCCGCTGGGCCATGCCCTCAAAGCTGCGTTGGCCCACCATGATGAGGTCGGGGTTGGCGCGCACGATGTACTCGGGGTTAAGCTTGGGAAAAGGCCCCAGCCTGGCCGGCACAATGTTTTTCACACCCAGCCGGGTCAGCGTCTCGCCGATGAAAGACGACTCACCCGCCGCATAAGGCCCCTGGTTCACCTCAAAATAAACCCGCGTGGTGCGCACCGGCGCAGGCCATGACTGGGCCGCTGCCGACACACCCGCATCGATGGCAAGCCAGAGGCGCTGCGCATCTGCCACGTCCAGCACCTGGCCCAGCTTGAGCATGACGCGCTGCACATCGGCGTGCGTCTTGGGCTCCAACGCCACCACCTTGATGCCCAGCGCCTGCAGGTGGTCACCCGCGCGGGACGACTTGGCCATCAGCACCACGTCGGGCCGCAGCGCCACGACGGCCTCGATGTTGGGGTCCATCCCACCGCCCACCTGCGGCAAGCGCTGCACACTGGCCGGGTAGTCGGAATAACGGTCCACCCCCACCAGCCGGTGGCACTGGCCCAGCTCGCACACGGTTTCGGTCAACGACGGCAACAGGCTGACGATGCGCTGCGGCGGTTTGTCGAACACCACGATGACGCCACGGTCGTCGGTGAGTTGCAGGGCGTGGGCAGTGCCCACCCCCAACAGCGTGAACGCAGCGGCCACGAGACTCGACGCCATCAGGCGCGGCAACCGGGCATGGGCAAGACTCATCGTTCGTCTTTCAGCGTGAGGCAGTCCACCACCACCACCTCGGGGTGGCTGTGCCGGGCGATGGGCTGGGCCAGGGTAAGTGAGTCAGCCCTGTGCATGGTTCCATGCCATGACAATGCGGTGCAACTGCGCAACGCCATCGGTCAACGCCGCCGGGCCGGGTTGCAGGATGTCGGCGGACTTGATCTCGAACAGCTGCTTGTTTTTAACCGCGTTCACGTTCTCCCAACCCGTACGCGCCGCGACTTTCTCGGGTCTGAATTTCTTGCCACACCAGGAGCCAATGATGATGTCGGGATTGCGCCGCACAATCTCGGCCCCGTCGGCAATGATGCGGTTCTTGCCCATGGGCTCTTGCGCCAGCTCGGGGAAGCAATCGTCGCCACCGGCAATGCCCATAAGTTCAGACACCCAGCGGATTGCGCTGATGTGGGGCTCATCCCACTCTTCAAAAAACACGCGCGGGCGGCGTGGCAGGGCTCGGGCGGCGTCTTCAATGGCTTGCAGTTGCAGGCACATGGTGGCAATCAACGTCTGCCCCCTATCACCCTGCCCCACCATGGCGGCCACCTGCGCCATCATCGACAAGATCTCGGCCACGCTGCGCTGGTTGAAGATGGTGACCTGCACCCCCTTGCGGATCAGCTCGGCCGCAATGTCGGCCTGCAGGTCCGAGAAGCCAAACACGCAGTCGGGTTGCAAGGCCAAAATTTTATCGATCTTGGCGCTGGTAAACGCGCTGACCCGGGGCTTCTCGTCCCGCGCGCGCCGAGGCCGCACGGTGTAGCCCGAGATGCCGACAATGCGCCGCTCTTCACCAAGCAGGTACAGCCACTCGGTCGGCTCCTCGGTCAGGCAGACGATGCGCTGCGGGCCCGGCGCGGCGCTCACTGGACTACCCTCCTGACTGTTGAGGTCGTAGGCACACCCAAACGCAGGGTTGTC
>JANOAP010000577.1:0-3809 GCA_031411175.1 Rhodoferax sp.
GCCACACTGGCGTGCTCCGGGTTAACGACCTATTCCGCAGCGGTGAAGTTGTTGCCCATTCCAAAAGACGAATGGGTTCTGGTGCTGGGTGCGGGTGGTCTGGGCTTGTCGGCCGTGGGCATGCTGCGCGCGCTGGGGCATGAGCGCATCGTGGTGGCTGACCTGGATGCCAACAAGTTTGCAGCCGCACGGGAAGCCGGTGCAGCGGCTACCGTCCCGGCGGGCGCAACGGATGTGTTGGACCAGCTCAAGGCGGTGACTGGCGGCATGATTTACGGAGCCATTGACCTCGTGGGGGCTGCGGCGACCTTCCAGCTGGCTTACGCCTGTCTGCGCAAGGGTGGCCGCTATATCGTCTCGGGGCTGTATGGCGGCGAGGTGCCGATTTCAATCGTGCCTACCGTTCAACGCGCCATCATGATTCAGGGCTCTTACGTGGGTAGCCCGCAGGAGTTGCGCGACGTGGTGGCGTTGGCGAAGGCAGGCAAACTCAAACCGCTGCCGCTGGAGACCCGGCCGGCACAGCGAATCTCCGAAACGCTGGACCAGCTCAAGGCGGGCACACTCATTGGCCGCGTTGTGGCGCAGATGGACTGACAGCACCTGCGAAGGCACTGGCGAAGACTCAGTCACAGCAAAAGGAGCCTGCAAAAAGCCCCTGAACCGGGCACGGCCGCCGCGCGTGGGTGGCGCCGTGAGTTGGTAGCCGGGAAAGCGCTGCAGAAAGCGGCCGCTGGCGACACGACCCTCCAGCCGTGCCAGGCTCAGCCCGGCACATTGGTGAATGCCAAAGCCGAACGCCAAGTGCCGGTTGGCCGGCTGCCCCAGGCGCTCATCACCGCGTGTGAGCTCCAGCCGGTTGGGGTCGACAAAGTGGGCGGGGTCGCGGTTCGTTGCCCCAATGCACAAGGTCAGCAAGCTACCGACGGGCAGCGCCACACCACCAACGGTGCAGGCCCTGACGGCGCGGCGGTTGCTGAGCTGGTTGGACGACTCAAAACGCAAAAATTCATCAATTGCAAAGGTTAATTCGGCCTCTAGACCCTGTGGATCAAGCTTGAGCAGCTCCATTTTTAATAGCATTTCATGCCGCGCCTGGGGCCACGGGTGCGATTCAAAGTGATGTGCAGCCTGTTAAGCCGAGTACAGGTAATTGGTAGCCCAATAGCTTGCCCATTCCCCGTTGTGCCTGCTCACGCGCAAAGCCAGCATGTAAGAGGGCACCAACGAAACCTTGACTGGCCGCTTCGCGGCCGTACGGGTGAGCCATGCAGGCGGCAATACGGGCAAGGCACGCTTGCGTCCCGAGCAATGGCTGCTTATCGAGTGGCCTGCAAACGAGGCCGCGCCGCGCAAGTACATCCTGTCCACGCTGCCCGAAGACACGCCCATCAACGAGTTGGTCAGCGTCGCCTATCAGCGCTGGCGCATCGAGCGCGACTATCAGGATCTGAAGCAGGACTTTGGGCTGGGACACTACGAGGGGCGCGGCTGGCGGGGGTTCCACCATCATGCCGCGTTAAGTATCGCGGCCTACGGGTTCTTGATGGCGGAGCGTCTTAAAGCTGACAAGTCTGTCGGTGGCAAAAAAAAACTTCGCCGCACGCCAAGTGCCTTCCCATTCCAAGGATTACATCCCCCGCGGCAGTCCTGCGCGCCCAGCGACATGTGGAGACCTCAATCACGACACTGCGCCAGCGGCGAGCTATCAGTTGATCGCCCGACTCGGGCAGTGTCCCTGTTGCACCAGGTCGAGTGAAAAGCTACTCTTGTGACACAGCAAGATTAGGGTGTGTTTTGATATTCAATACTCAATTGGGACGTACGGCGGCCGGGGATGTCGATATTCGATTCCATCGGAGATTGCAAGCCGGGAAATCGGCCGCTCAATCTCACGAGCCATGCCGATCCCCCATCCCAAATTGCCGCCGGTAGGTCGACGGTGACGTGTTGAACGTGGCCGCAAAGTGCTGCCGCAGCGACGCTGCACTGCCCAGGCCTGCATCGGTCGCAACGGCCTCTATGGAGCGGTCGGTTGTCTCCAGCAGGCGCTGGGCAAAGGCCAGGCGCTGGTTCAGCAGCCACTGGCCCACCGTGGTGCCGGTGAGCTGGCGAAAGTGGCGCGTGAAGGTGCGCCGCCCCATGGCCGCACGCGCTGCCAGGGCGTCCAGGCTGTGGGGCTGGTCCAGCGTAGCCAGCGCCGCATCCAGCACCGTGGACAAGCGATGGCCCGCGCCCGATGCCGCAGGAAGCGACTGTTGTATGAACTGCGCCTGGCCACCCTGGCGGTGCGGTGCCAGCACCATGCGCCGCGCCACGCGGTTGGCCACCTCGGCCCCCCAGTCGCTGCGCAGCAGGTGCAGGCAGCAATCCAGCCCGGCGGCTGTGCCAGCCGAGGTGACTACATCGCCCTCGTCCACGTACAACACCTCGCGGTTCAGTGCCACCGCCGGATAGCGTTGTGCAAATTCGTTGGCACGCAACCAATGCGTGGTGGCGCTGCGGCCATTCAGCAAACCCGCATCCGCCAGCACAAAGGCCCCCAGGCACAAGCCCACAATGCGTGCGCCCCCGGCGTGTGCCCGGCGCAAAGCGTCCAGCATGGGCTGTGGCGCTGGCTGCGTGGTGTCGCGCCATGATGGCACGATGACGGTGCCCGCGTCGTCCAGATCGTCCAGCCGAAACGGCGCAGACACCGCAATGCCCGCCGTGCTGCGCAGCGGGCCAGATTCGGCCGCGCAAACCTTGAGCGTGAGTGGCGGCATGCCCTCGTCTTGCCCGCTCTCTCCAAACACCAGGCAGGGCACGGAGAGATGGAACAGGCTGATGCCGTCAAAGGCCAGCACGGCGACGGTGGAAGCGCTGCGTAGCGGGCGGGTTGGGCGGCTTGGTTTTTTGCGCGACATGGCCCGATTCTATCGAATATTTTCAATTGGGCCACTGTTCATAACAGGCACTGAACAACACAATTCAAGCCATGGACTCGGCGCTGTTGCCGGGTCCACCCAAACCCCGAAGGAAACCCTATGACCCAAGCTAAAACACCTCGCCGCGCCCTGATCGTGGTGGACGTGCAAAACATTTACGTCGATGGCCCGCTGCTGATCGAATACCCACCCGTGCAGGATTCGCTGGTGCGCATTGGCCAGGCTATGGACGCGGCTCACGCCGCAGGTATCCCCATCGTGGTGGTGCAAGAAGACGGCTTTGGCAAGGGCACCCAGGGCTGGAAGATCCACGACGTGGTGGCCAGCCGCGCGACCGACCACCACATCCACAAAACCCTGCCCAGCGCCTTCACCAACACGGGCCTGGCCGCGTGGCTGGCCGAGCGCGACATCAACACACTGAGCGTGGTGGGTTACATGACGCACAACTGCAATGCATCCACATTGTTCGAGGCGCGGCACCTGGGCCTGAGCGGCGAATTTTTGTCCGACGCCACCGGCGCCGTGCCTTATGCCAACGCGGCGGGCAGCGCTACGGCGGAAGAAATTCACCGGGTTTTCAGCGTGGTGTTTGAGTCCAACTTTGCGGCAGTGGTCACTACCGATGCTTGGGTTGCGGCGGTTCAAGCCGGGCAAGCGCTGCCACGGAGTGATGTGATGACAAGTTATGCAAAGGCCAAGCAAAACTGAGGTGAACGAATAAGGGCTGGTTAGCCCTTAAGCCAACCAGCCCCATCGTTTATTGTCTACTTGACGAGGCAGCAAATCACTGCCCCCAGAAAGCGTCCTCTTGCGCTGGGTCGCTGGAGAACAGCTTGACCTCGACGATCTAGCCGCCGTCGATGCGGATCAGGTCCACAC
>JANOAP010000578.1:0-5752 GCA_031411175.1 Rhodoferax sp.
ACAAGGGCAGCGCTCCGGCGCTGACCGACACCATGGGTGGGCAGACCGACCTGATGTTTGACACCATGCTGTCAGCCATGCCGCATGTGAAGTCGGGCAAGCTCAAGGCGCTGGCGGTCACCAGTGCCAGGCGATCGCCTGCTGCACCGGACGTGCCCACGGTGGCCGAGTCCGGCCTGTCGGGCTATGAAGCCATTGCCTGGAACGGCTTGCTGGCTCCCGCGGGCACGCCGAAAGACGTGCTGGCCCGCCTCAGTGCCGAGGTCAAAAAAGCCATGGAGCAGCCCGATGTGCGCGACAAGTTCGAGGCGCAGGGCTTTACGGCCGCGTGGACGGCGCAGGATGCGTTTGCCAGCTTTATGCAGGTCGAGGTGGACAAGTGGGCGCGGGTCGTCAAGGTGTCAGGCGCGAAAGCGGAGTGACAAACGAAATGAAAGGGAAAACCATTGAGTCTTTCAGACTGTCATGACAGCAGGCTCGTCATTGCGAGCGAAGCGCGGCAATCTACATGGTCAGTTTGCGACGATGGACTGCCACGGCCTGCGGCCTCGCAGTGACGGGTGTCTCTTATCACGAAAAGAAGACTAAAAAATGATCAACTACCAGCAACTCAAAAACTGGGTTTTCCCGGAAATCGAGCACACCTACACCCCGGATGACGCCATCCGCTACGCCCTCGCACTGGGCGTGGGATCTGACCCCATGAACGAGCAGGAGCTGCGGTTTGTGAACGACACCGTCGTGGGCACGCCCATCGCCATGCCCACCATGGCCGTGGTGCTGGGGTTTCCCGGCTCGTGGATGCAGAACCCGGCCACGGGCATTGATTTTCCCTTGATTGTTCACGGCGAAGAACTGGTGGTGCTGCACAAAACGCTGCCTGTGGCCGCGACGGTGGTGGCTCGGCACACCATCACCCGCATAGTGGACAAGGGGCCGGAGCGGGGTGCCACGGTGACTTACGACAAGCTGCTGTTTGACAAAGCCAGTGGCGACAAGCTGGCCACCGTAACGCACACCACGTTTGCGCGGGGCAATGGCGGGTTCTCGGCCCATGATGGCATTACCGATGCGTCACTGCCGCCCCCCGCCAAAATGCCCGAGCGCCCGGCCGACCAGGTGGTGGACGTGCCGACCCTGCCCCAGCAGGCGCTGATGTACCGCCTGTGTGCTGACCGCAACCCCTTGCATTCCGAGCCAGCGGTGGCTCTGGCCGCCGGTTTTGCACGGCCCATTTTGCACGGCCTGTGCACCTATGGTGTGGCCAGCCGCGCCATTCTGGCCCACTGCTGTGATTACCAGCCCGCGCGTTTGAAAAGCCTGTTTGCGCGCTTCTCTTCCCCCGTGTTTCCTGGCGAGACGATTCGCGTGGAGATATACCGGGAAAAAACTGACGAGAGCAAGGGTGGCATTGGGGACAGCAGCGTCGTGCAGTTTCGCGCCATTGCCATCGAGCGGGGCAAGGTGGTGCTGGATGCGGGCCGCGCTGAAATTGCCGCCTGACCTTCGAGCGAACTTCAATTGATTTATTTATCCAGAGAACCTTCACCATGACCCCCATCACACGCCGCCACTACCTTGCCGCATCTTCGGCCGCCCTTGCCGCTGGCGCACTGCCGGCGTTTGCCCAGGCCTATCCGTCCAAAACAGTCCGCTTCATCGTGCCTTTTCCGCCCGCAGGCCCGGTGGACACCGTGGCCCGCGTGACCGCGCAAAAGCTGTCTGAGCAATGGGGCCAGACCGCGCTGGTGGACAACCGTGCGGGGGCCGGTGGCATGGTGGGGGCCGAGATCGCGTCCCGCCTGCCGGGTGATGGCTACAACGTGTTTGTGTGCAGCATTCACCACTCGGTGCTGCCCAGCCTCAAGCCCAAGCTGCCCTACGACATTGAGAAAGATTTTGTGCCGTTGAGCTTTGGCGCGACTTTTCCGATTTTTCTGGTGGCTCACCCATCGGTGCCCGCCAAAAATGTGGCTGAACTGATTGCGCTTGCCAAAAAGCAGCCCGGCAAGATCAGCTACGGGTCGGCTGGAAATGGGGGCGGAACCCACTTGGCCGCCGAGCTGTTCAACATGCAGGCGGGCATCAGCTTGCTGCACGTGCCGTACAAGGGCAGTGCGCCCGCCATGACCGATCTGCTGGGCGGCCAGGTGCAGCTGATGTTCAGCGACGCGCCCACTGCGCTGCCGCAAATCAAGGCGGGCAAGGTGCGTGTGCTGGGTGTGGCCAGCCCGCAGCGTTCAACGCTGTTGCCCGATGTGCCCACCATTTCCGAATCAGGTTTGGGCGGCTACGAGGCCTATTCCTGGGCGGCGTTTGTGGCTCCTGCAGGCACACCGGCCGACATCGTTGCGCGCCTGAGTGCCGACATTGGCAAGGTGCTGAGCCAGGCTGAAGTTAAACAGAAATTATTCGATGCCGGGGCTGAAGCCATGCCCACCACGCCCGAGCAGTTTGGCAAGATACTGCGCTCGGAAATCGTGAAGTGGGGCAAGGTGGTGAAAGCGGCAAACATCCAGGCAGACTGATCCAGGCAGATTGACAATGACCACAAACTACGCAAACCCGACGGCCCCTTCCTCGACACCTCCCGCGTCATCTTCCGAGCCATCCCCCGCGCGCCTGCTGTCCACCCGCCATGGCCGCGTGTTGCTGCTCACCATCAGCAACCCATCGGCCCGCAATGCGTTGCACCCTGACCTGTACCGCGCCGGTATTCAGGCCGTTCAAGATGCAGCGGCTGACCCCGGCATTGGGGCCATTGTGCTGGCGGGTGAGGGCGATCACTTTTGTGGCGGCGGCAACTTGCGTCGCCTCTCAGGGCAGCGTAGCCTGCCGGCCGACAGCCAGAAGGAAAACATGGGCTACTTCCACGACTGGATGATGGCCATGCACGACTGCCCGCTGCCCGTCATCGCGGCAGTGGAGGGCGCGGCAGCCGGCGGCGGGTTTGCCGTGTGCCTGGGCTGCGATCTGATTGTGGCGGCGCAGGATGCCAAGTTTGTCATGTCCTACGCCCGCGTGGGCCTGTCGCCTGATGGGGGTGGCTCTGACAGCCTGGCCCGTGCGCTGCCACCGCAGGCCGCGCTGGAGGTCTTGCTGGATGGCGGCGTGATAGCGATTGAACGCCTGCACACCTGGGGCCTGGTGAACCGCGTGGTGCCACATGGCACGGCAGTGGCCAGTGCACTTGAATGGGCACAGCGTCTGGCCGCTGGCCCGCGCGAAGCACAGGCGCGCATCAAGCAACTGGTGTACCAGGCGCGTGGTCGTTCCCGGCGGGATCAACTGGATGCCGAACGCGAGAACTTCATCCAGTCGCTTTACAGCCCAGAGGGCGGCGAGGGCATCGCGGCCTTTCTGGAAAAGCGCGCGCCCAACTATCTGGCTTCATCTTTGACACCACCCCAGGCCGCGCAATGACCGATCTTCTGCAATCCGCCCTCAACCCCCAATCCATTGCCATCATCGGCGCGTCAGAGAACACCAATAAGATTGGCGGGCGGCCCATTCTGTACATGCAGCGCCAGGGTTACAAGGGGCGGCTGTACCCCATCAACCCGAGCCGCAGCGAGATTCAGGGGCTTAAAAGCTACGCGGCATTGGCCGACCTGCCTGAGGTGCCGGAGTTGGCTCTGGTCATTGTGGGCGGTGACAGCGCCGTGGCCGCCGTGGCCGAATGCGCCGCGTTGGGGGTGAAGTCGGCCATCGTGATTGCCTCGGGCTTTGGTGAAACGGGTGACGCAGGCCGTGCGGTGCAAGACGGCATGGTGCGGTGCGCACGTGCTGCGGGCATGCGCCTGTTTGGCCCCAACAGCCAGGGCCTGGCCAACTTTGGCACGGGCACCGTCGCCAGCTTCTCCACCATGTTCATCGAGGTGCCGCCGATGGACGGGCCCATTGGCATCGTCAGCCAGAGCGGTGGCATCAGCGCCGTGCTGTATGGATTGCTGCGAGGCCGGGGGTTGGGCGTGCGGCATGTGCATGCCACCGGCAACGAAGCCGAAGCCAGCGTGGCCGACCTGGCCTGGGCCGTGGCGCATGACCCCGATGTAAAGCTGCTGTTGCTCTACCTTGAAAACATCGCCAACCCCGAGCTGCTGGCGCGCACCGCCGAATACGCCCGCGCGCGCGACCTGCCCATCGTCGCGATCAAGGCCGGACATTCAGTGAGTGGCCAGCGTGCCGCCACCTCGCACACCGGTTCGCTGGCCAATGAAGACCGCGTGGTTGATGCCTTTTTGCGCCACCACGGCATCTACCGCGTGCGCGACCCGCATGCCATGGCGCTGGCGGCTGAGGGCTATCTGAAAGGCTGGCGGCCCGAGGGTCGCCGCCTGGTGGTGATCAGCAATTCGGGTGCGAGCTGTGTGATGGCAGCAGACACCGCGGATGAATTGAGTTTGCCCATTGCCGTGCTGGCCGACACCACGCGGCGGGAGTTGGCGGTACGACTTCCTGGCTTTGCCACAACCACCAACCCGATTGACATCACCGCCGCGCTGCTGTCCAACAGCAATCTGTTCAGCGACATCCTGCCGGTGATCGCCAAAGACCCGGCGGCGGACCTGTTTTTCATCAACATCCCGGTAGCAGGCACGGGCTACGACGTGGATGCGTTTGCGCGCGACACGGCGCAGTTCGCCATGGCCACGGGCAAGCCGGTGGCTGTGGCGGCATGGCAGGACGCGGTGGCCGGTGCATTCAAGGCGCAGGGCATTGCCACGTTTGCCAACGAAGCAGAAGGCCTGGGCGCGTTGGCCCAGATTGCCACGCACACAGCGCTGATGCGCAAGCCGCGTTGCATCTGGCCGGTCGAGGCAGCGGTGACTTTGCCTGCCATGGCACCTTCAATGCCACCTTCAATGTCGCCTTCAGGGTCGCATCAGTTCCTCAACGAAGCGCAAAGCCTGGCCTGGCTGGCGGCCAGCGGTCTGCCCGTGGTGGCGCATCGCCTGTGCCATAGCGCCGATGAAGTCCGGGCTGCGTTCACCGCCATGGGTGCACCCGTGGTGGTGAAGGCCTGTTCGGTTGATGTGCCGCACAAGTCCGAGCACGGGCTGGTGGCGCTCAACGTCCAGACCGCAGACGAGGCGGCTGCTATGTACGAGGCGCAATGGGCCAAGCTGGTCGAGATGGGTGCAGCGCGTGACGGTGTCATCGTGGCGGCCATGCACAAAGGGCGTCACGAGTTCATGGTGGGTGCACGCATCGACCCTGTGTTTGGCCCGGTGGTCGTGGTGGGTGGCGGGGGCAAGTATGTGGAGGCCCTGAAAGATGTGGCGCTGCTGATACCACCGTTTGCCGCAGACGACGTGAAGCAGGCGCTGCGTGGCTTGCGCATGGCCCCGTTGCTGGATGGCGTGCGCGGCGAGCCTGCGCTGGATGTGGATGCGCTGGCGGCCATCGTGGTGCGGGTGGGGCAGATTATTTGTGCGGCCAAACATAGCGTTGCCTCACTGGACATCAACCCTGTGCTGGTGGGGGCGGTGGGGGAACTGGCGAACCTGTCGAGTTTCCTGTGGGCGGCGATCGCGGCTATGGCCGGCTCCCTAATGCTGCAGGCGTCCGGTCGTAAGCATCAGAGTCTGTTCGTCGGGCAGTGGGTTGCACCGTTCTTGCTGTTCGGCGTCTACAACAAGATCGTCAAGGTCGCGGGTACTGACCGCATCCACGCCTAAGGTGACGCATGGGGATCGCGGCACGGAAGTCCGCGATCCTCGTTCTCGTTGAGGTCGCTCGGCGGTTGGAT
>JANOAP010000579.1:0-8262 GCA_031411175.1 Rhodoferax sp.
GGCGCTGTACCCAACCGACACCCCGGTGGCCCTGAACGCTGCCGCTGAAGATTTGCACGCGGACATCCGCCAGAAAGCCGAAACCTGGGCCTGGCTCACGCAGCATGCACGCACCGGAAAGTCGCCCGTGTACGGCTACCACTTCGCCTATGAGTCGCCATACTCTCCGATCGCATCGCATGTCGCCGACGTGGCGTTTGTGTTTGGCACGCTGGCCCCGCAGTTCTTCGCACCCAAGGCACCTCCCGCAGGACCCGCAGATCGAAAAATTTCAAACGAGATGATGTCCTACTGGGTTAATTTCGCTGCAAAGGGCGACCCAAATGGCCCCGGCCTGTCCCCATGGCCAGAGTTCCGGACTACAGCGTCACTTTTGCAGATTCAAGAAGATGGCCGCATTTCTGCGGGTGCGCCATCCGAAAGGCAGCTCGCGCGCTTCAAGTTCCTTGACGGATTTCTGATTGCTGCATCCATGGGACAACGGTAATTCTGGCTGGCACAATCCGGCCATGAACTTGGCCACCCCCTCGCCCCGCGTTGTCATCCAGACGGCAGATTTCAATCTTGCGACCGAGATGGATCATTTGCGTGCCAACGATAAACGGGTAGGGGCGGTGTGCAGCTTCGTGGGCACCGTGCGTGACCGCAATGATGGCCTGTCCGTCAGCACCATGGAGCTGGAGCACTATCCCGGCATGACCGAGAAATCGATCGAAGCCATGATCGATGATGCCTTTAAACGATTCGATATTTTTGGTGCCCGCGTCATCCATCGCGTGGGCCTGTTACAGCCGCTTGACCAGGTGGTCATGGTGGCGGTCACCTCAGCGCATCGGGGCCAGAGTTTTCAGGCCTGCGAATTCTTGATGGACTACCTCAAGACCCAGGCACCGTTCTGGAAGAAAGAAGTCACGCCGCAGGGCGCGCGCTGGGTGGATGCGCGTGTGGCAGATGACACCGCCCTGGCCAAGTGGGGGCTGACCCTGTCCAACCTGCCACAGCCTTCAGGCACCTGATTCAAGAGAGAGCGCCACCATCGCGGGGCAAGTCCCAATGGTCGGCCGCTGTCAGCCGCTGCTCAAGCCACTGCAACAGCATGCGGATGCGCGGCAGCTCGATCCGGTTGCTGGGCACCAGGGCCTTGAGCCAGATATCGGGTGGGCTGAGGTCGGGCAGTATTTCCACCAGCTTGCCAGCCTGTATGGCAGGTAACGCCAGGTAATCCGCCAGCACGGAAATGCCCAGGCCCGATACCGTGGCCCGGCACAGCGCCGCACCGTCATTGGTTTTGAGCTTGGGCTGCACGTTCATGCCGACTTGCCCTTGCGGGGTGTTGAAGTCCCAGTGCGCGCCCGAGGTGCTGAACACCAGGCAGTCGTGGTCCATGAGTTCAGCCGGGTGCTGCGGCGTGCCGCGCCGGGCCAGGTAGGCCGGTGCCGCACACAGGCGCCGGGCAATCGGGCACAAGGGGTGGTCCTTCACCTCGCCATAGAGTTCAGGCCGCGCCCCAATCGCCAGGTCAAAGCCTTCTTCAAGCGGGTTCACAGACCGGTCGGCCAGCACCACGTCCATGCTGATGCGCGGCTGTTCGCGCAGGAACTCGTTGAGCATGTCACTGAGGTAGCGCGTGCCCAGGGTGGTCGGTATCTTGATGCGGATGTGGCCTTCCAGGTCGCCACTGGCACGGGCCATGCCCGCCAGCGTGTCGTCAATCTGACGCACCAGGTCACGCACGGTGGGCAGGTACCGCTCGCCCACGTCAGTCAGCGTCAGTTTGCGTGTGGTGCGGGTGAACAGCGGCGCGCGGATGCGCCATTCCAACTGGTCAATGCGCTTGGACACCACCGACGGCACCAGGCCCGACTGGCGAGCGGCCTCCGAGAAGCTGCCGGTGTCGGCCGTCGTCACAAAGGCTTTGAGGTTGCTCAGCGTGTCCATGCGGTTTACCTTCTATCTATCGCGACTTGCGAAAAGTAAACCGTCATTATTGGGTATTGTGGTTGATTGATGGCTTAATTAAGATTCGGATCAGATGCCGGGTCTTGATCCCGCCGCATCAAAACATTCCAGACACTTCAGGAGACATCAGCATGACAACCCCCGTCGCCAACCCCGGCTACCTGCGCATCGCCACAGAAGAAGCCTTTGCGCCGCCCGAGATGATCGAGATCTACCGCAAGCTGCTGGCCCACAGCGATGTGGACCCGGGCTTCAAGGGCCTCATGGGTTTTTACATGAGCAGCCCCAGCGCGCGGGCCCAGCACATCATGCGTTGCCTGACGGACCTGGACCAGGTCCGCCTTCAGCACATGGACGAGACCGGCATTGACCGCCAGGTTCTGGCCTTGACAGCCCCCGGCGTGCAGGTGATGGCCAAGGCCGAGGCCGTGTCGTTCAGCCGCGTGGCCAACGACATGCTGGCCGACGCCATACGCCGCCACCCCACGCGCTTCAGCGGCATGATCGCCGTGGCACCGCAGGACCCGGCAGAAGCCGCGAAAGAGATTGAGCGGGGCGTGACGAAACTCGGCATGAACGCCGTGGTGATCAACTCGCACACGCAGGGCGAATATTTGTCTGACAGCAAATTCTGGGACATCTTTGCGGCCGCCGAGGCGCACGGCACGCCAATCTACCTGCACCCCAACTCACTGCCGCGCAACATGCTCCAACCCTTTCAGGAATGCGGCCTGGACGGTGCCATCTACGGCTTTGGCGTGGAGACCGGCCTGCATGCGCTGCGCATCATCACCGCGGGTGTGTTTGACCGCTTCCCCAAGCTGCAAATGATCATTGGCCACATGGGCGAGGCCCTGCCGTTCTGGTCATACCGGCTGGACTACATGCACCGCGCCACCGTCGCGTCCAACCGCTACGAGAGCATGAAGCCCTTGAAGAAAAAGCCCAGTGACTACCTGCGCGAAAACTTCTACATCACCAACAGCGGCGTGGCCTGGGAGCCCGCCATCAAGTTCACCCAGTCCATTGTGGGTGTGGACCGTGTGCTCTATGCCATGGACTACCCCTACCAGTATGCGGCTGACGAAGTGACCCTGCTGGACAACATGCAGATGAGCGCGGATGACAAGAAGAAGTTTTTCCAGTCCAATGCGCAAACCGTGTTCAAGATTGCCTGACAACACATTGCGGAGACCCACATGAAAAACACTTTGTACAAGATGGCCGTTGCGGGCGTGGCCACGCTACTTGCGTTGGCTGCGCAGGCCCAGACCTGGCCGGGTCAAACCGTGCGCATCGTGGTGCCGTTCACCCCTGGCACCGGCATGGACACCATTGCCCGCGCCGTGGCACCCCGGCTGTCTGAAAAACTGGGGCAGCCGGTGGTGGTGCAGAACACGCCAGGTGCCAGTGGCAACATCGGTGCCGACGCGGTGGCCAAGGCCAACCCGGATGGCTACACCGTGCTGATGGGAGCCAACACCATGCTGATGGCCGCCCAGCTCTACAAAAATGTGCCCTTCAACCCGGTCAAGGATTTTTCATCCGTGTCCATGGCGGCCTGGGGCACGCTGATGCTGGTGGCCAACCCCAAGACCGGCATCAAGACGCTGCCCGAGCTGGTGGCGCGGGCCAAGGCACAACCCGGTGCCATCAACTTCGGCTCGCCCGGTGTGGGCACGCCGCACCACATGGCGATGGAGTTGTTCAAGGCCAAAACCGGCTTATTCATGCTGCATGTGCCGTACCGCGGCTCGGCAGGGTACACGCAAGACTTGCTGTCGGGCGAGCTGATGGTGGGTTTCCTGCCGGTCCACATCGCCCAGAATTTTGTGACCAGCGGCAAGCTCACCGCATTGGCTGTGGGCAGCCCCAAGCGGCATCCGGTGTCGCCCAATGTGGCCACGTTTGAAGAGCTGGGCGTCAAGGGTGTGGACGTGGACCTTTGGTACGCGTTCTTTACGCCTGCCAAAACCCCGGCAGCGGTGGTGGGCCGGTTGAACACCGAGATCTCCAGCATCTTGAAACTGCCCGAGGTGCGTGACCTGCTGGGCCGCGCCGGCATGGACGCTACCGCGTCCACACCTGACGAGCTGACGGTGGTGGTCAACAAGGACTACCCGCGCTGGGGCGAGGTCATCAAACGCAACGGCATCACCGCAGAATGAGCACCCGCATTGCCGTCATCGGCGGCGGCATTGCCGGCCTGGGGCTGGCCCTGGGGCTGCACCAGCGCGGCATGGCCTGTGACGTGTACGAGGCCGTGCCGGAGGTGCGCGAGCTGGGCGTGGGCATCACGCTGCTGCCGCACGCCATGCGTGAGCTGGCGGCGCTGGGCTTGCAAGCCGAGCTGGAAGCCGTGGGCATTGAGAATCTGGAGAGCGTGTTTTTCAACCGCTTTGGCCAGTACATCTACCGAGAGCCGCGTGGCCGCCATGCGGGCTACCCGCTGCCCGAGGTGGGCATACACCGGGGCAAACTGCACCGCATTTTGTACGATGCCGCGGTCCAGCGCCTGGGCGCAGAGCGCATTCACACCAACCACCGCTGCACCGGCATGACGCAAGACGCCGCAGAGGCCACGGTGCATTTTGTGAGTGGCAGTGACGGGTCGCCGCTGCCGTCCGTTACCGTCGATGTGGTGGTGGCCTGTGATGGCATTCGTTCGGCTTTGCGCCGCCAGTTTTACCCGCATGAAAAACTGGCCTTTGCGGGCATCAACACCTGGCGCGGCATCACCCGGCACAAGCCCATCCTAACCGGTAAAAGCTATATGCGTGTGGGCTCCATCAAGACCGGCAAGATGGTGATTTACCCGATTGTTGACAACATTGACGGCCAGGGAAACCAGCTCATCAACTGGATGGCCGAGATCGAAGGCAGCAGCGACCACATGAACGACTGGAACAGTGGCGGCAAGGTAGACGACTTCATCCGCATTTTTGCCGACTGGAAGTTTGACTGGCTGGACGTGCCCGCGCTGATCCGTGATGCCGACCAGATTCTGGAGTACCCCATGGTTGACAAAGACCCTGTCCCCCAATGGACCTTTGGCCGCGTGACCCTGATGGGCGACGCCGCCCACCCCATGTACCCGCGGGGCTCCAACGGCTCGGCGCAGGGGCTGATTGACGCCCGCACCTTGGCGACAGAGTTGGCGGCCGCGCTAACCAACCGGGCCGACCCCCTGGCGGCATTGCAGGCCTATGAAGACCAGCGCCGCGAGGTCACCGCGCGCATTGTGCAAACCAACCGCAGCGTGCCGCCAGACTTCATCAACATTCGGGTGGATGAACTCAGTGGCGACAGGCCTTTTCGCCACATTGACGACCTGATCAGCCAGGCCGAGCTGCGTGAGATTTCCGAGAACTACAAGAAGGTGGCGGGCTTTTCGCTGGACGCCGTGAAGACTTGATTCAGCCTTAATTCAGATACACCGGGCGCTCCGCCAGCGCCAGTGCATCTGCCGGTGCGGCCTCGGCCAGGGCGGGCGCTGGATTGGCGTTGACGCCCCACTGCGAGTTTTTCAGCACCACCTCCAGCAAGTGCTGCAGGGCCTGAATCATGTTCAGCGCCAGGGTCACTTCAAATTTGCGCACAGCGGCGCTGCCTTCCATCTTTTCTTCAAAGGCAATGCGCAGTGCCTCAGGGCCCAGCTTGGTCACCTGAATTTGCGTGATCAGCAGGGGCTCAATGCCTGCGGGAAACTGCACCGACACATCATTGAAGGGCGTCTGGAAATCGGACTTGGCCAATGTCTCCTGCTGCCTGAACCCGGCCAGGTCGCGGCCCTGTCCGCCATCGTGGCTGATCTGCTCTACCGGCGCGTTCCCCATGCTGCGGACCGACCGGACCAGGTGCGGATAAAAATTCGTCAGCATCCGCCGCGTGAACCACAAACGCACTTCCTCGTGGGTGCGCGTGTTCATGCGCAAGAGAACGCGGTCTTGGTCAAGCTGGTAGGCGGCCTGGAATTGGTGGAGGTCCATGGTTTGATTCTAGTCAAAGCGCGCTGCTGTCGCCCGGCTTGAAAGGGCTGGATTTGTCCCAAAGTGTGAGGCAACAAGTTAACGGATGCACCATGCGAATCGAAAAACTCACCACCAAATTTCAGGAAGCCCTGGGCGAGGCCCAGACGCTGGCGCTGGGTAATGACCACGCCTTTATCGAGCCCGTGCATGTGCTGCTGGCCATGCTGCGCCAGGACGATGGCCCCAAGGCGCTGCTACAGCGTGCGGGCGTCAATCTGGTGGGCCTGGCCGCTGCGGCCGAAGCGTCTATGAAGAAGCTGCCGCAAGTGCAGGGCCATGAGCAAGTACAAGTAGGCCGCGACATGGTCTCGTTGCTGCAGGCGGCTGAAAAAGAATCCATCAAGCGCGGCGACCAGTTTGTGGCGGGCGAGCTGTTTTTGCTGGCGCTCACAGACACCAAGCAAGACATCTCCAAAATCGCCAAAGACAACGGCCTGACCCGCAAGTCGCTTGAATCTGCCATTGACGCCGTGCGCGGTGGGCAAAACGTGAACAGCGCCGACGCCGAAGACCAGCGCGAATCCCTCAAAAAATATTGCATTGATCTCACCGAGCGCGCCCGCATGGGTAAGCTCGACCCGGTGATTGGCCGTGACGACGAAATCCGCCGCGCCATCCAGGTCTTGCAGCGCCGCACCAAGAACAACCCCGTGCTCATTGGCGAACCCGGCGTGGGCAAGACCGCGATTGTGGAAGGCCTGGCCCAACGCATTGTGGCGGGCGAAGTTCCCGAATCGCTCAAGGGCAAACGCGTGCTGAGCCTGGACATGGCCGCCTTGCTGGCCGGTGCCAAATTCCGAGGTGAGTTTGAAGAACGCCTGAAGAATGTGCTCAAAGACCTGGCCAAGGACGAAGGCCAGACCATCGTCTTCATTGACGAGTTGCACGCCATGGTGGGCGCGGGCAAGGCCGAGGGCGCGATGGACGCGGGCAACATGCTCAAGCCCGCATTGGCGCGTGGCGAGCTGCACTGCGTGGGTGCCACCACGCTGGACGAATACCGCAAGTACATCGAGAAAGACGCCGCGCTGGAGCGCCGCTTCCAGAAAATTTTGGTGGGCGAGCCGACGGTAGAGGCCACCATCGCCATCCTGCGTGGCCTGAAAGAGCGCTATGAAGTGCACCACGGCGTGCAGATCACCGACCCCGCCATCGTGGCGGCGGCCGAGCTGTCCAACCGTTACATCACAGACCGCTTTTTGCCCGACAAGGCCATCGACCTGATTGATGAGGCTGCCAGCAAAATCAAGATTGAGCTGGACTCCAAGCCTGAGGTCATGGACAAGAAAGACCGCCGCCTGATCCAACTGCAAATCGAACGCGAAGCCGTGAAGCGCGAGAAAGACGACGCCTCACAAAAGCGGCTCGAATTGATCAACGAAGAGATCACCGGTTTGCAAAAAGAAATTGCCGACCTGGACGAGCTGTGGAAAGCCGAAAAAGCCCAGGCCCAGGGCTCCAAAACCATCATGCAGGAGGTGGAGAAAGTCCGCTTCCAGATCAAGACGCTCACCGACAAAGGTGACTTCAACAAGGCCGGCGAGCTGCAATACGGCAAACTGCCCGAACTGGAAAAACGCCTGAAAGACGCGCAGGCCCAGGAGGCTGGCAAAGCCAAAAACGCCAAAGGCGGTGGCCGCACGCAACTGCTGCGCACCATGGTGGGTGCCGACGAAATCGCCGAGGTGGTGAGCCGTGCCACCGGCATCCCGGTCAGCAAAATGATGCAGGGCGAGCGTGACAAGCTCTTGCAGATGGAAACCAAACTGCACGACCGCGTGGTGGGGCTGGACGAGGCCATCACGGCGGTTGCCAACGCCATTCGCCGCTCGCGGGCTGGCCTGGGCGATCCGAACCGACCCACGGGCAGTTTCCTGTTCCTGGGCCCCACGGGGGTGGGCAAGACCGAGCTGTGCAAGGCGCTGGCAGGCTTTCTGTTTGACAGCGAAGACCACCTGGTGCGCATCGACATGAGCGAGTTCATGGAGAAGCATTCGGTCGCCCGCCTCATCGGCGCGCCCCCCGGCTATGTGGGTTACGAAGAGGGCGGTTACCTCACCGAAGCCGTGCGCCGCAAGCCCTACAGCGTGCTGCTGCTCGATGAGGTGGAGAAAGCCCACCCCGACGTGTTCAACGTGCTGCTGCAGGTACTGGACGATGGCCGCCTGACCGATGGCCAGGGCCGCACCGTGGACTTCAAGAACACGGTGATCGTGATGACCAGCAACATCGGCTCGCCGCTGATCCAGGCGATGGTGGGCCGGCCCGGCGA
>JANOAP010000580.1:0-2293 GCA_031411175.1 Rhodoferax sp.
CCTTGAAGTTCGGCAATGCCGGCACCGGTGGACTGTCGCACCTGGGGGCGGCGGCTCTGAGCCAGAAGATCGGTGCAGAGTTCACCCACGTTCCGTTTCAGGGCAATGCGCCTGCCGTCACCGCACTGCTGGGTGGGCATATCGACGCAGTGACTTCGTCGCCATCGGAAGTCTTCCCATTCATCAAGTCGGGCAAACTGCGAACCCTCGGTGTGTTTGCCGATCAGAGGCTCATGAATCCCGGGTTCGATCAGGTCCCAACGCTCAAGGAGCGAAAAATTGACCTCTCCATGGGCACCTGGCGCGGCTTGGCGGGGCCCAAGAACATTCCTGCCGATGTCATGGAAAAGTTATCGGCAATAGTCATGAAGACTGCCAATGAGCCCGCCGTCAAGGAATCCATGGAAAAACAAAACCTGGGCTACTCCGTCGCGGACAGCCTTGTCTTCCGGAGGCAAGTCATGGCAGACAGCGCGCTGTTCAAGCAACTGATCGAGAAACTCGGTGTAAAGCAATAGCAACAGCAACAGGTAATCCAACAGATGACACGACAAGACGTTTTCGACCTGACGGATCGCGTAATTGTGATCACCGGCGGGCTGGGCCAGATCGGCAGGCAATTTGCACTTGAGTTCATTGACCGGGGCGCCAAGGTCGCCATATTCAACCGGAGCATCCCGGATGAGGCCACGTTGAAAGAGCGCTTCCCGGTTGACTCCGGGCGCGTGGCTTTCTTCAAGGTGGACATCACCAACAAGAGATCCATTGCGGCCGGGCTGGCGGCGCTGGTCACGCGTTGGGGTGTGCCACATGTGCTTGTCAACAATGCGGGGCTGGATACCCAGCCAAGTGCACCGCCTGAAGTCTCCGGGCCCTTCGAGGATTTTCCGGAAGAAGTGTGGCGCGAGGTGCTGGAAGTCAACATGACCGGCACCTTTCTGTGCTGTCAGGTGATTGGTGGTGCCATGGCCAAGCTGGGGCGCGGCTCCATCGTCAACGTGGGTTCGATCTATGGAATGTTGTCGCCGGTGCAGGACATCTATGCCTACAAGGAAGCCAAAACCGGCAAGGCCTTCATCAAACCCGTGGCCTACTGCGCTTCGAAATCGGGCTTGTACAACTTCACACGCTATCTGGCAACCTACTGGGGACGCAAAGGCGTCCGCGTCAATATCCTGACGCCCTCGGGGGTGCGGCGCGACTCGCAGGATGCCGAATTTCAGGCCAATTATTGCCAGCGCATGCCCATAGGCCGCATGGCGGAAGAAGACGAGTTCAATGGGGCCGCCGTTTTCCTAGCCTCTGATGCGTCCCGCTATATGACGGGCTCCAACCTGGTGGTCGACGGTGGCTGGACGGCCTGGTAGACAGACAGAAAGAAATTGACAATGACCAAAGACCTGGCCGGTATTTATTCGGCGCTGCCCACGCCCATGCGGGCCAACGGCGACATCAACTACGCCAGCTTGCGCAACCTGGTTGATTTTCAAATTGCCCAGGGTGTGGATGGCGTTTATGTGGGTGGATCGACCGCAGAATCGTTTCTGCTCACCGAGGACGAACGCAAAAAAGTTGCTGAGACGGTACTGAACCAAGCGACTGGCAAAGTCAAAGTCATCGTTCATGCGGGCTCTGGCGGCACGGATGCCGCCGTGCGTTTGTCAAAACATGCACGTGACAATGGTGCCGATGCCATTTCGTCGGTGCCGCCCATCTATTTCAAGTACACCAACGAGGAGATCATTGCCTACTACCTAGACTTGATCGAACTGTCAGATATGCCGCTGGTGGTGTACAACATTCCGGCTTTCACCGGAGTCAATATGACCCAGGGCACTATTCGCGAGTTGTTCAAGCACCCTCGCGTGGTGGCGCTGAAACACACCAACACCAATATGTACGAGCTGGAGCGTGTGCTGGCGCACAACCCGTCGCTGCTGGCCCTGAACGGCTATGACGAAGCTTTTTTGTCCGGGCTGTCCATGGGTGCCAAAGGCATGATCGGCAGCACGGTCAACTTCATGGCCAGGAAATTCATTGCGCTGCGCGATGCCTTTGTAGCCGGAAGGAACGATGAGGCCTTCCGATTGCAGGGTGAGGTCAATGAGATTGTGGAGACGATGGTGGAAGTGGGTGTGTTCAACGCAGTCAAGTACGCCATGACGTTGCGTGGTGTTGATTGCGGTGCGTGCAGGGCGCCTTTCAAGCCCCTGACGGATGCTGCCAAGATCAAGGTAAAGGCGGTTCTTGAGAAAAATCTGGGGGAGAGTTTGCTGCCGTGAATACCGGCTCT
>JANOAP010000581.1:0-2057 GCA_031411175.1 Rhodoferax sp.
AGCTCATGGATATCCGCAAGGTGAATTACGTGACCCTGGGTGGGGACAACGCGGGCGAACACCTGCTGATGTGAGCTGCTGTAACGCGATTGTTGTAGCGCGATTTCTGTGACGCGGCTAGGCGCGCAAAGCGTCCCGTGCGAGCTGATTCAGGCGGTGCCCCGGTTCAAGCAGGGCATCCAGAATGCTGAAATGGTTCAGGCCCGGCAACAGCTCGCACACAGGCACAGCGGCGGCGCCCCAAGCTGTCCGGATCAAATTATTTTGCCGATGAAACTCTGCACTCTCACTGCCACCGGCCACGCTGTACAAAACGCCCCGGCGCTGTTTTGATGTGCCAGACAGCTTGGGTGCGGGCAGCCACGCCGGGCTCACTTTTTTGACTTGCGCTGGTGTCAGCTTGAGAGACTCATTGAGAATGGGCGTGTTGCGGATGGACTCCAGCTCGTACAGGCCGGAAATAGACAGCGCATTTTTCACAAGGCTGGCTGGCAGGTCGGGCGCATGGGCCTTCCACACGCACGCCAGCAGCATGGCAGCCAGATGGCCTCCAGCCGAATGCCCCACCACCGTGATGCGCGACGGGTCACCCCCATGGCGTGCAACGTTGCGGTACGTCCAGGCCAACGCCTTGACCATCTGCAGTGTGATGCCGGGAATGGTGACCGGCTGCGCAGCTTCACCCGGACACAAGGCGTAGTTCGGAATCACCACACAGGCACCGCTGCGTGTGAACTCAGCCGCAACGAAGGAGTGGTCTGACTTGTCGAGCGAGCGCCAGTACCCGCCATGGATGAACACCAGCACGGGCGCATCGGGCCGGGTGGCGGGGAAAATGTCTAGCGTCTCGTTCAAGCCGTCGCCATAGCGAATATCAAGTTCACAGGGCAGCGCTTGTCGTGCACTCAGGGACTGTTCGGCCCAGCGGGCAAAGTGCAGTGCAAATTCCGGCACCAGCGCGCGGTTGTTGTACATGCGGTTGAGCCAGTTTTTGTCGATTTTTGCCATGGGTTGTGGTCCTGTTAAAGCCGTCGCCGCTCAAGCTGGTTCTCGGCGTAGTGGCGCTCCTTGTCGGCAAACATGGCCTGGTCGGCTTCGTGAATGGTCGCTTCGACCTGGCCACTGGTATGGCAGGTGGCAATGCCAATCGCGATGCTCAAACGCACGCCGGGGTAAAACTGGTTGTTCAACTCCACCATGGTGGCAATGCGCTCCTTGAGCCCCTGCGCCACGCGGTCATCGCAGCCCGGCATCAGCGCAATGAATTCATCGCCCCCAATGCGCGCCAGGCAGTAAGAATGCCCCGCCGTGGCATTGGTCAGCACCTCGCCCGCGCGGCGCAGCATGGCATCACCGGCTGCGTGCCCTTGCGAATCGTTGATTTGCTTGAGCCCGTTGAGGTCCATGGCCAGGATGCTGAGCGGCCATGGCCCTTTTCTAGACACCCGGTTCAGTTCCTCGACATAGAAGGCGCGGTTGCGCAAGCGGGTGAGTGAATCGTGCTTGCCAAGGTACTCCAGATAGGCCTCGGCTTTTTTTCGCGCCGTAATGTCAACCAGAGACACCAGCACGCGGTCCCACGCGCCTTCGTGGCCGACCATGACCGAAAACTGCATGTAGATATTGATCAGCGCACCATTGAGTGAGTAATTGATCACCTCGCGCAACTGCACCGTTTTGCCATTCCACAGGTCACACAACTGCTCTGCAAACGAGTTGTGCATCTCGTCGCGAAAAATCTGGCCCAGCTTGCCCAGCAAATCATCTTTGTCGCTGGCGGCGAACATGGTCAGCGTCTGGCGGTTGACATCCAGCACCCGGATCTCCTCCATGCACTGGGTCACAAACTCGGGATGCACACTGATGAACACGCGAAAATCTTCAATGCCCTGCTCGCGAACGCCATCCAGCAAAGTCTTTACCCGGCTGAAGTCTTCAACCCAAAGCGACACGGGTGAATGCTCAAAAAGGCTGTGTGCGTAGCGCTCGCTCAAGCCCAATTTATTGTGTGCGGCTACCACCGGCGTGATGTCCTGCAATGCCACCATGACGCGGTC
>JANOAP010000582.1:0-1933 GCA_031411175.1 Rhodoferax sp.
GACCTGCCCGCAGCCTACCCGGCCACCAACTTCCATACCGAGAACCTGACACAATTTGCCGCCGATGTGGACAAAGCCTCGGGTGGCAAACTCAAGATCACGGTGCACGCCAATGCCTCGCTGTTCAAGGCCAACGAAATCTAGCGCGCCGTGCAAGGCGGGCAGGCCCCCATTGGTGAAGTGCTGCTGGTGAACTTTGAAAACGAGAGCCCCATCTACGGCGTGGACGGCATCCCCTTCCTGGCCACCGGTTACGCCGAAGCCAAAAAACTGGCTGTTGCCCAAAAACCCGCGCTGGACAAACTTCTGGGTGCACAAGGCATGAAGCTGCTGTACACCGTGGCCTGGCCACCCCAGGGCATCTACACCAACAAGGAGCTCAACAGCGCCGCCGACATGAAGGGCCTGAAGTGGCGTGCCTACAGCCCGGCCACCGCCAAAATTGCCGAGCTGGTAGGTGCCGTGCCCGTGACCATTCAGGCGGCCGAACTTTCCCAGGCGCTGGCCACCGGTGTAGTCAACAGCTACATGAGTTCGGGCTCCACCGGTTACGACTCCAAGACGTATGAAAGCATCAAGTTCTGGGTCGATACCCAGGCCTGGTTGCCCAAAAATGCCGTCATCGTGAACCAGAAATCTTTTGACGCACTCGACAAACCCACCCAGGACGCCGTACTGAAAGCCGCCGCCGATGCCGAAGTACGTGGCTGGAAAAGCAGCGAAGAAAAGAACGACTGGTACAAAAATGCCCTCACCGAGAAAGGCATGAAGATCGTCAAACCGGCTCCCCAGTTGGTCACTGACTTCAAGAAGGTCGGTGCCACCATGTTGACCGATTGGCAACAAAAAGCCGGCGCCGATGGCGCTGCGGTGATCGACGCTTTCAACAAGAAATAAGCCCCACATGCGCCGCTTTCTTGACCGGCTGTACGTGGCCTCAGGTGCCATTGGTGCCGTCTTCGTACTGCTGATCTGTGTGGTGATGGTGGCGCAGAGTGTGCTGCGTGAATTTGGTGTGCGCACCGGCGCAGCCAACGACGTGGTGGCGTGGTTCTGCGCCGCTGCGTCGTTCTTCGCCATGGCCCATGCCTTCAAGCACGGTGACTTTGTGCGGGTGACACTGCTGCTGGAGAAACTGCCTCCCGCCAAGCGCCGCCCCATGGAAATCGTCTGTCTGATGATTGGTGTGGTGGCCATTGGTTACCTGGCCTTCTGGGCCAACAAGTTCACCTACGAGAGCTACGTCTTCCACGAAATGGCGCAAGGCCTGCTGCCGATTCCCATCTGGATACCGCAGTCCAGTTTTGCGCTGGGTTCGCTGCTGCTGTTGGTCGCGGTGGTGGATGAACTGGTCATCGTGCTGCGCGGTGGCAAGCCGACCTATGTAGCCGCTGTCGAAGAACGCCATGCCAAGGGCGACTTCTCGTCCGACGTTTGAAGCCCCAAGCTCTCTTAAAGAAAAACATACAACATGGATATCCTGCTTGTCGGCGGCCTGCTGCTGCTGGTCATGATGGTGCTGCTGGCCGGGGGCGTGTGGATCGCCATGACGCTGGCCATCTGCGGCTGGGTCGGCCAGGCCTTCTTTACGACCACCTCACCCGGCAATAACCTGTTTTCGTCGTTCTGGGAAAGCAATGCCAGCTGGGAACTGGCGGCGTTGCCGCTGTTTATCTGGATGGGTGAAATTCTGTTTCGCAGCAAACTCAGCGAGGAAATGTTTGAAGGCCTGCGCCCCTGGCTCAACCGCATTCCCGGCCGGCTGATGCACACCACCATTCTGGGCTGCGGCATCTTCGGCTCGGTCTCGGGCTCGTCGGCGGCCACCTGCGCCACCATCAGCAAGGTGGCCCTGCCCGAGTTGCTCAAGCGCGGCTATAGCGAAAAAATCGCACTGGGCTCGCTGGCTACGGCGGGCACGCTGGGAATTCTG
>JANOAP010000583.1:0-8373 GCA_031411175.1 Rhodoferax sp.
CCCCCCCCACTGCCGGTTGATTGTTCTGGCAAGGCGCGAAATTATGATTTGAAACACCACTTGCGGACGTTCCTGAATTGCAGGGATACGGACGTTGAGATTGGACTGCCGGGCTGTCGTTGGCTCAGTTAAACCCACTAAAAGCGAACGTAGCGACATATGCCGCTACGTTGAAACTGTGCGAAGTTTCAAACGGACTTGCGGCGGCGCATCGCTGCCAAGCCCGCTAATCCGAGACCTAGCAGTGCCAGTGACCCCGGCTCGGGCACTGCTGTGGACGAACTGCCGCGGACAGTGAGTGTCCAATTCATGTCCCTACCAAAGATCTCGGCAATTCCGGCCAAATATTCCCCTGTGTAGCCGGCCGTAAAATTGATCAACGAGTTAAGACCGCCACCTGAATCGTCGTCGAACAGGTTAATCCATCCGATATTGACGCCGAGCACATCACCAATATGAATACCGCCGCCGTCAAGATCAGTCAATATTGAGAGGCCAGCGTCTCTGTTTCCTTGAAGGAGCACCGACAAGCTATCACCAGTGTTGGCTGAAAACACCACGAAATCATGGTTCTCATTCGGTTGGTTTGGCCCAACTGGCAGCAAACCCGAAACGAAACCGCTTCCAACCAATCTTCCATTGATGTGATCCACAGGGCCATCGGCATTGATGCCATAGTAATGGTCAGCTTGGGCTGGAGCACCGAAGAAACCTGCTGACAAGGCAATCAATACAGCCATCGAATGTAGTTTTCGTGCTAATTTCATAATTCAAGACTCCACAGTTTTTATGACTCGGCACAAGGCGCGCCTTAGAGATGGCTAAGCATTTTGTGTGCCAGAATTAATTTGGGTTTAAAAACAAAGACTTACACAATAACTCGACCTACTCTTTTGTTGCCGTGTAAGGATTTTCGACAGCCCCAGTCTGGACCCGCACGGCGCCGCGCGATGGGTGATGTAACGATGTCGTTGCTTGATGGCAAGCGGCGGGTGGCCGGGGATGTATTTGGCTGCAATCGAGGAGCCGTTGAATTGGGTATTCGTTAATGCCAAACAGGCATCGCCCGCGTCAATGACATCACCGCCAGAAGCAGGCCAAAAACAGAAGACAAGCACCCCAAACCGTTGGCTGAAATACAGGGCATCATGAAGCCACACGGCGAATCGGAATCGAGCTTGCGCACTATCTTGCTGTATACCAACATAACGGCCAAGGCTGTACACAAGGCGCTTGTGAAAAAAGGTTGGGCTGAACAATCTCTGCCCAGTGTGCGCACCATCTCCAATCGTTTGAATCGCAGGGATTTCCGACTGCGTATAGTGCCCAAACCCAAGGTTCAAAAAAATCCGGCGAAACAGAGTTCGCGGACCTGACAGGGATATGTGTGCGGCTGGTTTAGTACCCGCCCTATCACAGCAAATGCAACGCTATTGAGCGCGACTGGAAAAAGCTTGGAACGGCTACTTGCACAGCACGGCCAATACGGTCATTAATCGGGCGGGCAATTTTTGCGGGAAAGGCATGCGCACCTCAAAGGATTGGGGCGATTTCAAAAAGCGAAGCGTATGAGCCTCAAGCATTTGGGGTGCCCTTGCCGCGTGTTTGAACGGATAATCAATTCACTCCCGATAGTCTTTTTCCCAGCCGAGGCGCTGGCTTTTTGGAAAACTGGTATGAACGCTGAAGCTGAAATCCAGGTCAAGGGCATGCAGGCGCTGATTGGTCCCCTGGGTTTTGCCGATATGGGTTTACAAGAGCTGACAGCGGCTGCCAACCGGATGAGCCCCGCGTTGATGGGTCAGCCAGTTTCGGCTGTTCAACGAACCTGATCTATTCCTGACCCCCGCATGCTTCGCCCCAACGCAAACGCCATTGCCAATGCATCGGTTTCGGTGCTGCTGGCCCTGGCACTGTGTGGGGGGCTGCAGTTCACGTCATTCTGGTCGACGGTCGAGTCGCAGATATTTGATGCGCTGACTGTTGCGACCGCGCCGAAACGCTCGGTGCTGCCTATCACCATTGTTGGTATCGATGAAGCTTCTTTCACGCAACTGGGCAAACGCTGGCCATGGCCGCGCGACATGCATGCCCGGTTGATAGACCGCCTCGCCACAGCGGGTGCCAGCGTGATCGCCTTTGACGTGCAGTTTTCCGAAGCGGGTGATGCCGCCGAAGACAAGGCCCTGGCACAGGCCATTGCACGGGCAGGCAATGTAGTGCTGGCGGCTGACCAGGCGTATGCCGAGACCGACAACACGCGGCAGTGGATCAGGGCCGACCCTATCCCCGCCTTCACATCCGCCGGTGCACTGACGGGCCTGGCCACCACGCAGCTGGAGGGTGACGGCGTGATCCGCATGGTGCCGCAAAGTGACGACGCCTTTTGGCGCCAGGCTATCCGCAGCCTGATCAAGGCGCGGCCTGGCTCGGTTCAGGAGCCCTATGTGGCACCCGGTGCCATGCTGCGCCACCTGGGGCCTTCACACACCTTTCCCTTCGTGTCGTACCACCAAGTGCTCAATGGCGACCCGAAGATTCCGGCGGGTTTCTTTGCTGACCAGATCGTGCTGGTTGGGCGGGACGTTCGCGCCAGCCCGGAAATCGGCGCTGCACAGGCCGACATGTTTGCCACGCCATTTCTGAAACCATCCCGACTGCTCACGCCGGGCGTGGAGATTCACGCGACCCTGATTGAGAACGCACTTATGGGGCAAACCGTGTTGCCCTTGCGGCCCTGGCAGAACCTGGCGGCACTGGTCGTGGCACTGTTGCTGGCGTGGATGGCTCTGGTGTACTGGCATCCAGCGCGCTCGGGCCTCTTTGTCATGCTGACCGGTGCGGGCGTTGTGGCCCTGTCTGCCTGGCTATTCACGGCCCAAAACCTCTGGCTGGCCACGGGTGGACCGCTGCTGGGACTCACGGTCGCGTATGTCAGCACTGGCATGGGCTCGTATTGGGCCGAGCGGCGGCGTGCCACGCAGATCCGCTCTGCTTTCGAGAAATATGTGTCCAGTGACGTGGTGAGCGACATCGTGGCGCATCCGGAACGGCTCAAATTGGGTGGCGAGCGGCGCGAACTCACCGTGCTTTTTTCAGACCTGGCGGGGTTTACCTCCATGTCGGAGAAACTTGCGCCTGAGGCTGTGGCCGATGTCATCAACCTCTACCTGAACGAAGCGACCCGGATCATCATGCGCCATGGTGGCACGGTGGACAAATTCATTGGCGATGCGGTGATGGCGTTCTGGGGCGCGCCGCTGACCGACGATCAGCATGCGGTGCATGGTGTTCGTGCGGCGATTGAGATGCAGGACATGATGGAGCGCCTGCAGCCGCAGTTTCGTGCCCTGGGCACCGACGAGGTACGCCTGCGTATCGGCGTGCATTCGGGTCCGGCCATCGTGGGCAACATGGGCTCCGACATGCGATTCACCTACACCGCGCTGGGCGACACGGTGAATCTGGCCGCCCGCCTGGAAGGGGTGAACAAGGCCTATGGAACCCCGATCCTGCTGAGCGCCGCGACCGCCGGTATGCTGGGCGCCGAGGTATCCCTGCGCCGGGTTGACCGCGTGCGGGTAAAAGGCAAAGACATTGCCGTGGACATCTTCACGCCGTGTGCTGATGCGGGCCTGATTGAGGCCACGCAGAAAGCGCTGGATGCCTATTGCGCTCAGGACTGGGCTCTGGCTTCAACGGCTTGGGCACAGGTGCGTCAACGGGTGCCCAATGACCCGGTCGCAAAGACTTTTGAAGCTCGCATTGCAGAGCTTCAGCACACTGAGCCGGTGGTTGACTGGGACGGCTCCATCGCCCTGGACAAGCTTTAAGCCGCTAAAACCGGTAGGCGTAACGCAGCAGAATGTGCGGATCGGGTTTGTTGCCAGCCAGCCGGTTTGCCATCAGGTTGTCCAGAATGAACTGCACGCTGGAGCGTTTGCTGGCGTTCTCCCAATACGCGGTAAACCCGAAGGCCCAGCCCGCTTCAATCGGGTCCAGGTTGGGTGCGTCGCGGAACCGCTCGCTGCGGTAGGTTGCGCTGGCACCCAGCAGCCAGCGCCCGGTGACGGCCCACTGGCTGGCCAATTGCGCGTAGTGCCTGGGGATGTACGGGATTTTCAGGCCCTGGCTGGCGCCGGTTTGCTGGCCGTCACGCCCCAGATAGCGAAGGGACACGGTGTGGTTGCGGCTCATCAGGTGGTTGAATGCCAGGCCCAACGAGGTCATTGTGCCGTCGGCAAATGCGGGCGTGTCTTCCAGGTCGCTGCGGGCGCCAAACAATTCGGTGCGGCTGCGCAGGCTTTCCAGCTGGGACAGCTGAAAGCCGTCAATCGGCGAGGGCAGTGCATCGCGCGGGTTGATGACGCGCTCCTGATCTGCAAATACCTGCACAAAGCTGCCCGTGCCAATCTCGCCGTCAAACTGGATGCGGCTGCGCTCATACAGGCCGCCTTCGGTCACAAGCCGGTCATTGACCGCGATGCCAACGGTGTCGATGGGCGACAGGCTGCCGGCCGACGCGGGCCGACGCCATTTCTGCGTGACGAACCTCAGCGATTGCAGCGGTGCGACCTGCAATTTCAGGCCGAACCGGGGGTGCGTCTCCGTGTAGTCGATGCGCGTCACAGCGCCGCTAATGGGGATGTTGATAGGTGGATCAACCAGCAACCGCCACAATGTCAAGTCGGTGACGGTGCCTGTGCTGTTCTGCGAGAACAAATCGCCCTGCACTTCGAATGAACCACTTTTTTGATACCTGGCCGAGACATAAGCGTCGTCAACGCGCTGACTGGTTTGCTGCACCACAAGGGTCCGCACTGGCGTGATCGTATTGACCACCAATGCGTCTGCCTGCAAAGTGGAGTGTTCAAACCCCCAGCTCCACAGCACGCCCGAATTTGAAAACGAATGGCGCAGCTGCATGTCTTGCTTGGTTGTAACGTTCTCGACGGCATCCAGCTTCCCGTTGGGCGAGAAAATAGTGGTGTCAAACAGTGCGTTCAGGCTGTCGGCACTGGCTTGCGACACAAAGTCACCCGACATGGACAGCGACTGGCGCCCGCTTCCGGCCTTGATCCAGAGCTGGTTGTCGGGCGCAAACTTGTAATTCAGGCCCATGTCAATCCGCCGGTCGGTCAGCTGGATGGGGTTGTTGGGCAAAATGGCGGTATGGGCCGTCGCATCGGCCTGCAGGTTAGTGGCAAAGGCGAACATGCCCAGGTCATAACGGGGTTTCACACCCAGGCCCACAATGGCGTTGTGGGCCTTCAGGTTGATGGGGTCAGCCCGCGAGTCGGCCGTTGCAAAGTCGAGGCTCACAAAGTAGGCCAGTGGCACCGGATCAACCGTGAGCCCGTTGAAGGTTCCCAGCAGTGCGCCGAGCATCCAGTCGTCGCGCTCAGCATAGGCTTCCAGCCGGCCATAGTGTCCCGGCGTGCTCACCAGGGTGGACTGGCGGTTGGAGGCGCCAAAGGCTGTGGGCTCTGTCAGAAAACCCTTGAAGAGTTCCGAATTCTTGTTGAAGTCACCGGATTGCCGGTCGGCCATGAACAGGTGGCTGCCGCCCCAATAGGGCGAGTAGGCTTCGGTGGCGTAGTAGCCGGCCCACTCTTCCAGCCCGAAGTTGGCCAGCGCGCTGCCCAGGTTGGCGCTGCCTTTCTGGTTGGTGGCGAGCTGGTTTAACGACTTGAGGTAGGGCATATTTTCCTGGGCCTTGCGGGCCGACGCAACGGCCTCGCCAAAAGCCAAGCTGTCTTCATGCACAAGACTGGTGATCAGGTGCGGCGCAGGGTCGCGCTCGTCAAGCTGGGCCGCCCTCTGAAACGCCTCAATGGCGCGCTCGCGTTCGTTGAGCTGGTAGAACGCCACGCCGCTGTACAGCCAGGCGCGGGCATAGCGCGGCTCGACCAGTCCGGCCTTCAGCAGGCTCTCCAGCGCGTCGGCGGCACGTCCGGCCTGCAACAGGTTCATGCCGCGGGCCGTGAGCGCCACGTAGTTGTCAGGCGCCTTGGCAAGCAGGCTGTCCAGCAGGGACTGTGACGTGGCGTAGTTGCCCGCGAAGGTTTCGGCGGCTGCGAGTTCAGCCGTGGCCTGGGACATGGCGGGGTCTGCCGTCAGCGCCTGCGTGAGCAAGCGCCGCGCCGCCCGGATGTTCTCACGCTCGGACTCAATCAGCCCCAGCCCGAACAGGGCTTGCGGCTGGCCCGGCTGCACCGTCAGTGCCTCGTTGAATGCGCGACGGGCGTCGTCTGCCTGGCCCATGACAATCGCCAGATCACCCTGTGCCAGCAGTAGCCCGGTGTGGTTGGGATGCTGCTGCAGCGCAGTTGTCAGCATGCGTTGTGCCGTATCGCCCCGGTCGTCGCGCGCCAGCGTATAGGCCAGCATGGCCGTGGCTCGGGGGTCGCCCCGGCCTTCATCAGCCCGGCCAGAGAGCAGCGCTGTGGCACCGCTTAAATCACCCTGGTGCATCAGAATGTCGGCCAGCAGCAGGGCCGCCACCCCGTCGGTACGGGCATCCCCCTGAAGGTCTGACGAGGCGGCCGCAAAGTCACCGGCCTCAATCTTCCTCACTGCCGCTTCAAAGCGTGCGGCATCGCTGCCTGCCCAACGTCTGGGCAGGGGCTTCCAGGATGACACCCACTGCACGCGGGTTTGCGGCCGGATCAAAACCAGTTTCACCGGCGCGCTACCGATCTGCGCAACGGCGGCTTCGCCTTTGGACACCGAAATCGCACCACGGTCATTGGCCATTTCAACTGTGCCGGACAGCACGACCAGCTGGGTCTGCCCCTGCGGGCCGATTTCAACCTCCCAGTCGGTTCCACGAATCGACATGGTGGCCGACGCAGTCTGCATGATCAACCGGGGTTGAGACTCACTGCTGCCAGGGGCCAGGGTCTGGGGCCGTGCCTGGCTCCACGCGCGCCCGGCATTGAGCTGAACCACGGTCGGCGCTTTGGCGTCTTCGGCGGATTTGATCTGCAACTGGCTGTTCTGGTTAAGCCGGATCTGGGTGCGGTCTGCCATCAGCAAGCCCATCTGGCTGTTGGCCTGGGTACGCACAAAAGAGCCCGTGCCGGTCTTCTGGTTGACCGCAGCAGGAGCCCAGTCCGCATCGGCGGTGGGGCGGCGGTCCCCGCGTCCGATCAGAAGTGTGATTTCGGCGTCCGTCGCCGCAGCCAGGGCAGTTTGAGCCACCAGCATGGACGACAGAACGAAAACGCCCAAGCCGGGCGTGCAATGACGGCTCCAAAAGCGTTGCAGGCGCGCATGGAAACGGAGTCCCGGGTGCATGGTCATGACAAGGCCCATCAGGTTGGATTTACGAATCGCCAGATGTGCATTGTGATTCAGTTGGCGGTGAGCCCACACTGACTCTGGTCATGCCGGGGATATTTGAGTGCACGAATCCGGGCGGCGAGCCAGGACCGGACGCTGGGGCAACACAAATGGCGGTACCTTCCGTCCTCAGACGTGCGCGCTACCATTTGATCAAGCGCAAGCGGCAAGGGCATCCCAAGGGATTGGGGCGATCTCAAAAAGCGAAGCGTATGAGCCCCAAGCATTTGGGTGGCCCTTGCCGCGTGTTTGAAATATTGTCTGATCAGGGGTTTGAAGCCAACGCCACCAGTTCACCAACATGGGCAGCTTGGCCCAACTTCCACGCAGACGCGATCAACGCGTCCGCACGGGCCTTGCCCAAAACCGGGTCACACAGCCCATGAAACTTGCCTTCCAGCATGGCATCGGTCATCGGGTTTTGCAGTGAGCCAATGGAGTGCTCCACAAACACGTGCACCCGGCGGCCATCTTTCAGCACGGCAGTCACGTCGGCGCTGGCTTCTTCGATGCTGTCATCCACCGTGGCCACCACTTTGCGTCGCAGGGCCAGCATGTCGGGGCGGTTAACGATGTCGTCGGCGTATTCGTTCTCGGTGGCCTGGCCAAAAATCAGGCCTGCGGCGCAGCCGTGGTACACGCTGAACTTGGCTTGCAGGCCATCGGCGGGCTCCTTCTTGCCGGTGAGTTCCAGCACGAGCGAATGCACCTTGAGTTCAATGCGTTCCACGTCTTCGGCCTTCACGCCCTGTGCCTTGAGCTGCGAACAGGCATCAATGCTGGGGTGAATCACGATGCCGCAGGCAAAGGGCTTGTAGCTGTTGAACGAGATCTCGAAGCGCTGGCCCAATTCGTGGGTGATCTCGCTCCAGTCGTTCTTGGTGGAGATGGTTTGCATCATGCCGCGCGGCGCCTCCAGCGCTTTGGCGCTGGCGGTAAAGCCCTGGCTTGCGAGCAGTGCCGACATCAGGCCGGCGCGTGCTGCTGCGCCGGGGTGAAAGGGTTTGGTCATGGAGCCAAACTGCTCGC
>JANOAP010000584.1:0-1799 GCA_031411175.1 Rhodoferax sp.
TGACCAGCTACTGTTTTTATAGTGTGCTTCATGGCTTGCCTCCTGGCGTTGTGAATCCGGGTTCGCCGGGGCCGGGTGCGATAGGCCCGTTGCCGTAGATCAGCGACTGCGGGTTGTCATTGACCGCGTTCACGGTGCGGCTGACCTGGCGCGCCGCGCGAGTGGCCTCGTCCGTGGTGCGGTTCAGGCGCGGCAGGGTGCCCGCGTTGAGCGACTGGCCCATGCTGGACAAGGCGTCGGCCCCCTCCCCCAGTTTGTCGAGCGGGCCACCGGCTTTGGTAACGGCTTCCGACAGCGTTCTCAACTCTTTGGCAGACGCGCGAACTTCATCGGCGCTGGTGCCAATGGTGTCGGTCATGGTTTGAACGGACTTGAGCGTGCCGGTCATGTCCTGCACCAGCTTGGGCAGGTTCATGCGCTCGGGTCCAAACTGCGCGTCCAGCACCGTGGTAGCCCGGGCAGAAAACTTCTCGATGCCCACGGCGGCCTGGCCTATGCCCTGCACGGCACCCACCAGCGCTTTCTGGTTTTCAGGGGCCAGGAGTTGGTTCACACGGCGGCTGGTTTCCTCAAGCTGGGCCAGGATATTGGTGCCCTGGTCTGCCAGTTTGGACAGCAGGCTGGGGCGCATGGGGATGCGGGCAATGGCGGCATCGGTAGACACCAGCGCCTGCTTTGATTCGCCGGTGTCGTCCAGTTGCACAAACGCGAGCCCGGTCACACCCTGAAAACCCAGTGTGGCAAAGGTGGAGCGCGTGATGGGGGCCATGTCGTCGGTCGAGATGCGGATCAGCACGTTGCCGGGCGTTTCGGGGTCGAATCCGATGGCCGTGACCTTGCCCACCGTGACGCCGCGAAACCGCACAGCGGCCTGGGGCTGCAGGCCGGTGACGGCATCGCGGCTGGACAGCTCGTAGACCCGGTGCTCGCCGGTGTCGCGTGTGAGCCAGATGGCCAGTACCACCAGCAGCGCCGACACCGCCAGCACGAAAGCACCAGCCGCAAAAGCGTGGGATTTGTTTTCCATAAGGGTTACTTTCTGCTCACTTTCTAAACGGCGAATAACACAGTGAATTACACGGCAAAGGGATATTCACGCAACAACTCCATCGCGCGCTGCCCGCGTTCGCCCAGAAAGAAGTCTTGAATAAACGGGTGCGGGTACGCAATCACGTCTTTGGGCGGGCCGCTGACGATGACGCGCTTGTCGGCCAGCACGGCGATGCGGGTGCTGAGCTCAAACAGCGTGTCCAGGTCATGCGTGACCATCACCACGGTCAAACCCAGCTCACGGTGCAGCGAGCGCAGCAGGGCGCAAAAAGCATCTGCACTGTCGGGGTCCAGCCCGGCGGTGGGCTCATCCAGCAGCAGCAGCGGCGGGTCCATGATGAGGGCACGGGCCAGCGCCACCCGCTTGACCATGCCGCCAGACAGGTCTGAGGGCATCTTGTCGGCATGCGATGCGTCCAGTCCCACCATTTGCAGCTTGACCAGTGCGGCATCCCTCACCAGCGACTCCGGCAGGGTCTTGAGCTCGCGCAGCGAAAACGCGATGTTGTCCAGCACGCTGAAGGCCGAGAACAGCGCACCGTGCTGAAACAGCATGCCGACCCGGCTGGCGGCACCGGCGTTGCCCTGCTGGTCTGCGGGCTTGCCCAACACGCTGACGCTGCCGCGCGAGGGTGTCTCCAGCCCCAGAATCTTGCGCAGCAGCACCGTCTTGCCGCTGCCCGAGCCGCCCACGATGGACAGCATTTCACCGGCGTAAATGCTCAGGTCCAGGTCTTTGTGGATCACCG
>JANOAP010000585.1:0-3352 GCA_031411175.1 Rhodoferax sp.
GCAGAGCTACACGCTGCAAGAGGGGCGCGACTGCCCCGCCGTGTCGCTGTACGTGACGCTGGACGAGGGCACACTGGAGATCAAGGGCAGCGAAACCAGGCTGGAGCGTGTGCCCATTGCGGCCAACCTGCGCCATGACCAGCTGGATGCCATTGTGACCGCGCCGTGGCTCGAAGATGCCGGTTTTGAGCATGAAACAGGCCTGAAGCCCTCGTCTTTAGAGCGTGAGCAGCTATCATTTTTATACCGCCTGGCGAAAGACCTGAAAGCCAAACGCGAAGTGGTGCGGGGCAAGCCCGAGACCTTCAACCGGCCGGACTACAACTTTCGCCTTGTGGGTAACAACGGGGCCGAGCCGCAGGGTAGCGAGCAGGTGCAGATCAGCATTCGCCAGCGCGGCGCACCGCTCGATTTGATTGTGGCCGAGGCCATGATTCTGGCCAACAGCACCTGGGGCAGCTGGATGGCCGAGCTGGGCGTGCCCGGCATCTACCGCAGCCAGGCCTCGCTGGCCCCTGGCGTGAAGGTTCGCATGGGCACCAAGGCGCTGCCGCATGCGGGCATTGGCGTGAAGAGCTACGCCTGGAGCAGCTCGCCGCTACGCCGCTATACCGACCTGGTGAACCAGTGGCAGATCATTGCCTGCGCGCGTCATGGCAAGACGGCGGCGCTGGTGGCGCCCTTCAAACCCAAGGATGCCGAGCTGTTTTCGATCATCTCCAGCTTTGATTCGGCCTACTTTGCCTACAACGGGTTTCAGGGTGGCATGGAGCGCTTCTGGACGCTCAAGTACCTGCAACAAAACGGCATCACCGAGATCACAGCCAGCGTGTTTAAGGAGAACATGGTGCGGGCCGACGACATGCCCCTGGTGCTGCCCGTGATGGGCGCGGCCAACCTGCCGCGTGGCGCGCGGGTACGCGTGAAGCTGGGCGACATCGACGAGATCACGCTGGACGTGATGGGCACGGTGGTGGAGCGGCTGGATGCCGTGGTTGAAACCGGTGCCGAAGATGTGCCTGAAGACGACGATGAACCCGCTGCCGGCCCGATTGCGATTGCCGTGGACATGAGCGAGCCCGGCCCCGGACCAGAGGATGAGCCAGCGGTGGCTTCGGGCCATAATCCTGCCTCGTGAACCTGCGTTCCCTCAGCCCACTTCAAATTGCGTTAGGCGCATCTGTCGCCGTGCATGCGGTGCTGCTGACGGTGCGGTTTGTCGACCCTGAGTCCTTTAACCGCGTGTTTCAGGACACGCCGCTTGAGGTGGTCCTGGTCAATGCCCGCACCAATGAGAAACCCGACAAGGCCAAAGCCATTGCCCAAGCCTCCATGGCCGGGGGTGGCGAGGCTGAAAAGGGCCGGGCCACCACGCCGCTGCCGCCCAGTGCATTGAATGAAGCCGGTGAAACGCTGGAGGAAGTCGCCCAGCGCAAATTGCAGTCGCTGCTAGAGCAGCAAACCCTGATGCTGGCGCAGGTCAAAAGCCTGCTCGCCGCCTTGCCGCCGCCAGACCCCAAAATGCCGGGTGCCACGCCCGAGCAGATGGAGCAGGAAGAAAAGCGCCGGCGCCTGATCAAGCTGCTGGCCGAGATAGAGCGGCGCATCAACATGGAAAACGCGCGGCCCAAGAAGCGCTACATCAGCCCGGCCACGCGCGAAGAGGTTTACGCGATTTATTACGACAGTCTGCGCCGCGCCATTGAAGACAAGGGTACCGAGAACTTTCCTGAATCGTCGCCGGGCAAGAAGCTTTATGGCGCGCTGACCATGATCGTCACCGTCAACTTTGACGGGCGTGTGCTGTCGACCGAAATCGTCGAAAGCTCCGGCAACAAGACGCTGGACCGCCGGGCAGAGAGTATTGCCCGCAGTGCCGCGCCATTTGGCACGTTCAGTGAGGCGATGCGCCGCAAGGCCGACCAGATCGTGGTGGTTTCACGCTTCAAATTCACGCGCGATGAAACACTGGAAACCAAGCTCACGGCGCAATAGCGGCCCGAGGCCGGGTACGCCTGTTTGTTGAATGTCTACCGCATGAAACCGTTGTTGCGCTGGTTGGGTCTGCTAGTCATCGCTACGCTGGCACTACAACTTTTCTTTGTGGGCCGCATCGCGATGATGGCGGTGATAGACCCGCAATCCAGCGCGTTCGAGCGGTCTGAGGCATGGCGCATTGCCACCGAAAAAGGCAGATTGCCCTGGCGACAGCAATGGGTGGGCTACGCGCAGATTTCAGACAACCTCAAACGCGCCGTGATCGCCTCGGAAGACGATGGCTTTGCCAGCCACGATGGCGTGGACTGGGACGCCATCGAAAAAGCCTGGCAAAAAAACGCCAAGGCCGAAGCCAGGGTGCAGGCCCAGACCAGCAAACAGCCCGCCAAAGGGGCAGCCAAGGCGGCACCTGCCACCCGCACACCCAAGGTGGTGGGCGGCTCCACTATCACCCAGCAGCTCGCCAAAAATCTGTTTTTGTCAGGCGAGCGCACCTTGCTGCGCAAGGGCCAGGAGTTTGCGCTGACCTTCATGCTGGAGACCTTGCTGACCAAAGAGCGCATTCTGGAAATCTATCTGAACAGCGTGGAATGGGGTGAAGGCGTGTTCGGTGCCGAAGCCGCAGCACAGCATTACTTTCGCAAGCCCGCGTCAAAACTCAGCGCCCTGGAAGCCGCGCGCCTGGCCGTGATGTTGCCGCGCCCCAAGTATTTTGAGAAACTGCCCAACTCGGGTTACCTGGCCGAGCGCGCTGGCGTGATTGCGGCGCGCATGGGTGGGGCAGAGTTGCCCTAGTCCTGAGCTACCGAAACGGCGACAACACAGATCAAGTTGCAGCGGGCTTTGAAGCTGTAATTGCTATTCTTTGGGAGTCGGAATTAACCGGATGAGTGGCTTTGTGCAGTCCTCGGGTCGAATACCAGGCACCCAGACTGAACGAATAAGTTGGTGGCTCTCTATTTGTTTGATCCACATCTGATAGTACGCAGTGTCCGTATACACGCAACCAAAACTGGCTGCAGTATTCTTGAATGCGAGGTCGGGGTAGCGTTTGTTCAGATCGTCCAGGCTACGCTTCATCTGCGGCCAGTTAATTTTTGTCGCATACGGGCTGTACCCAATCGGCTCCAGCAGTCGGTGGTGGTTGAACCAGGACACCCATTCGAGGGTGGCCAGTTCCAGTGACTCCTTGGTTTTCCAAGGAGCACGGCGGTGAATCAATTCATTTTGATCGGGTTGACGGTCATACAGGGCCTGCTCCAGTGCGTCCAGCACAAAGTCCGTTCGCATGGAACTGCTGACCCGCCAGCCCACAATGCGCCGGGCGTACACGTCGATCACAAAGGCTACGTAC
>JANOAP010000586.1:0-5577 GCA_031411175.1 Rhodoferax sp.
TTTGACCATTCATCGCCGATTGGCCCCATCACACCGGTGGCCGCAGCGGGCGATGTGACTAAGGCAGAGATTTCCATACAGGTCAACGGCGTGGACCGCCAGCGCAGCAATGTGAGCAAGCTGATCTGGAACATTGGCGAGACCATTGAGCACCTGTCTGCGGCCTGGGAGTTGCAGCCTGGCGACCTGATTTATTCGGGTACCCCCGAAGGCGTGTCCGCCGTGGTGTCGGGCGATACGATGTTGGCCAGCGTGGCGGGGCTGACCCCCATCACGGTCGCAGTGAAGTAATAAAAGAAAAGGGCAAAAGGCGCTTGCGTAAAGGCGTTTTATAAGCCCTCGTCAAGCGTTCGTCTGGCGCTTGTTATCAGGCTCTCCAGCCACAGACCCGCAAAATAAAAACAGGAGACTGCAGTTGAAAACCCTTGAAAAACTGGCGCAGTTCTGCGCCATCCTGGCAGGTGTCATGCTGACCATCATCACGCTGATGACCTGCGTCAGCGTCATCGGGCGAAACACCACGGGCAAAACACTGGTGGGCGACTTTGAACTCACCGGTGTGGTGGCGGGTGCCGCCATTGCCCTGTTTTTGCCGTTGTGCCAAATGAGGCGCGGCAACATCATTGTTGACTTCTTCACAGCCAAGGCCAGCGATGCCACCAACGCCGGGCTGGACCGCTTTGGCGCACTGCTGCTGGCCCTGTGCATGGGCCTGATGGCCTGGCGCACCACCGTGGGCGGCATCAATGCCTACACCACACAGGCCGGCACCATGATGCTGGGCTTCCCCGAGTGGATTGTTTATGTGGGGATGGTGCCGCCCCTTGTGCTCACCGCTGTCATTGGCTTGATGCAAAGCATCAAGGGCCATGGCGCTGAGGGGCAATCATGAGTCCTCTGGCGCTGACCCTGCTGATTTTCGCCATCATGCTGCTGCTGATGGCCGTGCGTGCGCCCATTGCCATCGCCATGTTCGTGGCGGGTGCTTCGGGCTACGTGCTGCAGGCGGGCTGGTTGCCGCTGAGCAACTTCCTCAACACGCAGGCGTTTGCGCGTTTTGCCAGCTACGACCTGTCGGTCATTCCACTGTTCATCCTGATGGGCCATTTTGCGACCCAGGGGGGCATCTCCAAAGCCTTGTTCGGGTTTGCCAGCGTGGTGATGTCGCGTTTCAAAGGGGGCCTGGCGATGGCGGCAGTGCTGGCCAGCGCGGCCTTTGGTGCGATTTGTGGCTCGTCGGTAGCGACGGCGGCAACCATCACGTCGGTGGCCCTGCCCGAGATGAAACGCCATGGGTATTCAGGGCGCCTGTCCACCGGCACGCTGGCAGCCGGTGGCACGCTCGGCATCCTGATACCGCCGTCGGTGCCCCTGGTCATCTACGCAATTCTGGCTGAGCAAAATATCGCCAAGCTGTTTGCCGCCGCCATGGTGCCAGGCATCATTGCCATGGTCGGCTACATGATTGCCATTGCGGTCTATGTGCGCCTGTTCCCCGGCCACGCACCCGACAACGACACCATCAGCGAAAAAATCACGCTGCAAACGCTCAAAGGTATCGCACCGATTGCCATCGTTTTTCTGATCGTTTTTGGTGGCATTTACGGCGGCATTTTCACGCCCACCGAGGGTGCTGCGGTCGGTGCCGCATCCACGTTCATCGCTGCCCTGCTCAAGGGCGAAATGACGATGCAGAAATTCAGGCAGTGCTTCTACGCCACCGCCGAGGGTTCGGCCATGATCTTCATGATCTTCCTGGGCGCTGACCTGATGAACTCTGCGTTGGCCCTGACCCAGGTGCCCAACCAGCTGGCTGCTGTGGTGCACGGCTGGGGGCTCGCTCCCCTGATGGTGGTGTCGGCGATTTTGCTGTTTTACGTGATTCTGGGTGCCGTCATGGACGAGCTGTCGATGCTGCTGCTGACGATTCCCATCTTTTTCCCCATGATCATCGGCCTGGATTTCGGCATGCCCAAGGACTCTGTCGCCATCTGGTTCGGCATCATGGTTTTGATGACGGTGGGCTTCGGCATGCTGGCCCCGCCGGTGGGTTTGAACGTGTACGTCGTCAACTCCATGGCCAAAGATGTGCCGATTGCCGAGAGTTACCGGGGCGTGATGCCGTTTTTGATCAGCGACGTGTTCCGCACCCTGCTGCTGCTGTTCTTCCCCGGCATCTCGCTGTGGCTGGTGAAATTCATCACTTGAGGCTGACACTTGAGGGTAAATCCTGTCACCCCCAAAACCGGTTTTCCGTTACCTTACAACCCATTACTTTTACGGAGCAATCCATGATTCAAAGACGTACCCTGCTCAAGTCATCTGCCGCCGTGGCCCTGGGTGCCCCCGGTCTGAGCGGCCTGGCCCAGCAGTCGGTCACCCTCAAGTTCCATACCTTCATGGCCCCGCTGTCCGGCGTGTGGCTGACCATGCACAAACCGTGGATGGAAAAGGTCGAAAAAGAATCGGGCGGGCGCATCAAGTTTGAGGCCTACCCGGCCATGCAGCTGGGCGGCACCCCCATCCAGTTGTATGACCAGGCCAAGGACGGCGTGGTTGACGTGGTCTGGACCCTGCCGGGCAACACGGCGGGCCGGTTTCCGCGCATCGAAGTGTTCGAGCTGCCGTTCATGATGAACAACGCCGAGGCCACCTCCAAAGCCTATTGGGAATATGTGCAAACCTCGGCCGCCGACGAGTTCAAGGACACCCATGTGCTGGCCCTGCACGTGCACGGCCCCGGCATGTTCCACTCGCGCGACAAGCAGATCAAGTCACCCGCCGACCTCAAGGGCATGAAGGTGCGTGGCCCGACACGGCAGATCACCAAGATGCTGTCTTCCGTGGGTGCCACGCCCGTGGGCATGGCCCTGCCGGCCATCACCGACGCCATCTCCAAGGGCACCATTGACGCTTGCGCCATTCCCTGGGAAGTGGTGCCGTCGATCAAGGTTCAGGAGTTGACGAAGTTCCACAGCGAATTCCCGGCCAACCAGCCCGCGCTGTACACCACCACCTTTGTGATGGCCATGAACAAGGCCAAATACGACGGCCTGGCGCCTGATCTGAAGAAGGTCATAGACACCAACTCCGGCCTGGCGACCTCCGGCTGGCTGGGCAAGACCCAGCAGAGCAATGACCCGGCCGGGCGCAAGACGGCCACAGACCGCGGCAACACCATCTATCAATTCACAGACGCCGAAACCAGCGAGTTCCGCCGCCTTTCTGCCAATGTGGATGAGGAGTGGGTTGCGGACATGAACAAACGCAACTTCGACGGCAAAAAGCTGCTGGAAACCGCACGCGCCCTGATCACCAAGCACGGCAAAGCCTGACGCGCCTGCCCGCCCCCCCAAAAAGGACTCCGCCGGAGTCCTTTTTTGTTTTCAAATTACACTGCATCTATGCACCGAAGCCCGATCAAACATTGCAAGAACTGCGGTACTGCTGTGGTCTACCGGATTCCCGACGATGGCGACACCAAGCAGCGGGCCGTGTGCCCGGCCTGTGTCACGGTGCACTATGAAAACCCGCTGAACGTGGTGGGCACCATTCCCCATCTGGGTGACCGCGTGTTGTTGTGCAAACGCAATATTGAGCCGCGCTGGGGCAAATGGACGCTGCCAGCCGGCTTCATGGAGCTTGATGAAACCCTGGCCCAGGGCGCGGCGCGTGAGACCGATGAAGAGGCCGGTGCCCAATTTGAAATGGAAGAGCTGTTTTCCATCCTCAACGTGGCGCGGGTCGGCCAGGTTCATGTGTTCTACAAGGCGCGGCTGCTCAGTGACGTGTTTGATCCGGGCCACGAAACCATAGAAGCGCGGTTGTTTACAGAAGCCGAAATCCCCTGGGATGAGATCGCCTTCAGGACAGTGCGCGAAACCCTTGAGCATTACTTTGCAGACCGGCGCGTCGGCAAGTACAGCATTCACACCATTGATATTGGTTGAGCCTGGCATGACCTCTAAAGCATTGGCCTTAATTCCCCCGAAAACCGGTGTCCGTGAACAGGTGGGCGACGCCATTCTGGGCCTGGTTCTGAAGGTGCCCCCCACGCGCGAACAGGCGCTGCAAGACCCTCAGGCCCGCGCTGAAATCCTGGGGCGCTCTGCGGCCCGCCAGGCCAGTCTGCTGGCCAGCTCCATGGCGCTGCCACCCGGTTTTCTGGGCTGGCTCACGGTGTTGCCTGAGTTGGTGGGTGTCTGGAAGTTGCAGGCCCAACTGGTGTCCGACATTGCCGGCGTTTACGGCAAGGGCGCCACCATGGGCCGCGAGCAGATGATGTACTGCCTGTTTCGGCACGTGTCAGCCCAGTTGCTTCGCGATATGGTGGTGCGCGTGGGCGAGCGCTTTTTGATCCAGCGGGCGTCATCTGCGGTCATCAAGGCCGTGGTGCAGCAGCTGGGGCTGAAGCTGACCCAAAGCATGGTGGGCAAGGGCGTGTCGCGCTTCGTCCCCCTCATTGGCGCGGTGGGTGTGGGGGCCTACGCGTATTACGACACCCGGCAGGTCGCGCGCACGGCGATTGAGCTGTTCTCGCGTGACAACGTCATTGAAGACGTTGGTCCGGCATCTTGATCTCGCGCGGAACCACATCGATCACGTCATCAGGCCCATGCCTTGATGCGCCAGTCTGCCCCGGCGCGCGATAAAAGCGGTTCCACTGCGCGCGCGGGTTCACGCGAAACGCCCAGGGCGTGACGGGTCGGCCCGTCAGGCGCGCCCACAGGGAGCGAACCAGCCACCAAGCCAGCAACACGCTTGCAGCAATCAGCAGGCTGACAAAGAAAACCAGGCCCATGAGCAGCAAAACCGCTCTGAAAACCAGGCTGAAAATTCGGTGAATGACCATGCTCACAATAAAGCTCCTTGTTCTGACTTGAATCGGATTGAAACGCTAAACCTTTGGCCTTGCCTGCAAGGGTAAATAGATGCTGACGGCCAGGCCCGGCGTGGCATTGCGCACCAGCAGCCGCCCCCCATGGGCCTGCGCCACCAGGCGGCACAAATAAAGCCCCAGGCCGACACCCCCCGTGGTTCGCTGACGCGCTGAATCGGTACGGAAAAAGGGCTCGGTCAGATGGGGCAACTGGGCCTCGGCGACGCCAGGGCCGTGGTCCCGCACCACCAGCGCCAGCTCGTCGCCTTGCTGCACCAGGCTGACTTCAATGGGTGGTACGGGCGATAGGGCTGATAGGGGTGCGGCATCTGGCCCACCGGGGTTCACACTGTAGCGACGGGCATTGTCCAGCAGGTTGCGCAACAGCAGCTTCATGCGAATGGGGTCCAGTTGCAATGGCGACAAACCGGGTGCGACCACAAGCAGCACAGGTGCCCCGGTTGCATCCCCCTGCCCTGCCTTGTGCTCGTCAATCACCTCCTGCACCAGCCGGCCCAGGTCGGTCAGCTCCAAATTCAGCGCGGCATGGCGGCTGGACAGCCTCTCGCTTTCAAGCAGGTCGGAAATCAATCGTCCCATTTCAGCCAGGTCGCGCAACAGGGCCTCGCGGGGTTCCAGTGTGTCGGGCGTTTCAGGCAAGAGTTCGGTGTTCAGCCGCGCGCGGGTCAGGGGTGAGC
>JANOAP010000587.1:0-21878 GCA_031411175.1 Rhodoferax sp.
TCCACCATCAGCCGCACCACCGAGCGCGGTGTGAAGAATTCGCCGCCGCCCTGGCCTTCGCTCATGGCGAAATTGGCCAGGAAGTATTCGTAGATCTTGCCAAACAGGTCGCCGCCAGCGTCCAGCGGGATGTCAGAGAAAATTTTCAGCAGGCGCTGGGCCAGGCCGCTGTTTTGCGCAGAGCGGGTCAGCCGGAAGTATTCGTCTTGCGGCAGCACGCCCGCCAGCTCGGGCTTGTATTCCTCAATCGCCTGCATGGCTTTCTTGAGGGCATTGGCAATGTCATCTTTCTCGGGCAGTTTGAGCAAATGGTCGTAGCGGGCGTGGTCGGGCAAGTAGAAGCCGCAGCGCTCGATGGCGATGTCTGACAGCTTTTTCTCGCGGCGGCTACCCTTGAGCTGCTGGTACTCGGCCAGGATGGCGGCTTCATGCTGGCGGTATTTGTTGTCGGCAAATTTCAGGAAGATCAGGCCCAGCACGGGTGTGGAGTATTCGCTGGCTTTCAGGTCGGAGTTGGCGCGCAGGCTGTCTGCGGCACGCCAGAGGTCGGCTTCTAGTTTTTTGAGCTGGTCTTTGTTCATGGTTTGATCATATCGACACGTTTTTGCCATAACCTGGTGTCTAATTTCACTCTAAAATGTAATTACAGTAATTACTAAATGGAGGCCGCCATGCCAACTGCTGCATCCCTTCAACCGCTCAAGCTCATCGCCATTGGCAACTCGCGGGGGGTGCGTTTGCCCCAGGCGCTGTTGCGCCGTTACGGCATGGCCGACCAGATCACGATAGAGGAACGCCCCGAGGGCTTGCTGCTGCGCGGGTCAACCTCCACCAAGGCATCGCTCAAGCAGACATTTGCCGAGATGGCGCAGGAACAGGCCGCTGGTGCCGAGGACTGGGGTGATCTGGATGCGTTGGCATCTGACGGGCTGGAGGCGTTGAAGTGGTAGCCGCGAAGTCGGTATCCAGCCAAGCGGCCAAAAGCAAGAACAGCAAGAACAGCAAGAAAATCTCACGTTATGGCTTGTACTGGGCGCAATTTGACCCAACACGGGGTAGCGAGATCGCCAAAACGCGGCCCGTGGTGGTGGTCAGCCCGGACGAAATGAACCACCGGCTTGAGACCGTGGTCGTCTGCCCGCTCACCAGCCAGTTGCACCCACACTGGGCCAGCCGTGTGGCATGTACCTGTGACGGTATCGCGAGTGAAATTGCGGTTGACCAAATACGTACCGTGAGCAAGTCGCGCCTGACGCGCACACTGGGCAAGATCGACATAGCTGCGGCACAAGAATTGCGCCAAGTGATTGCATTACTTTACGCAAGTGACTAGGCGTGCGAACAGTCGGATCAATTTTTATGCCCTCCATCATCCTGGCCACCCTCAACGCCAAATACATCCACGCCTCACTGGGCTTGCGGTATTTGCTGGCCAACATGGGCGACCTGAAGGCGCTGACGGTGTTGCGTGAATTCACTATTGCGCGCAAGCCGCAAGACGTGGTGGATGAGCTGCTGGCCACGCTGGGCGCGCCACAAACTGGGCAACAAGCCGAATCAAAAGCCGGATCTGCAAGCGACACCCCGCAGGTCATCGGCTTCGGCGTGTACATCTGGAACGTCACCCAAACCTGCGAGGTGGTGCGGTTGCTAAAGCAGCAGCGCCCCAACATCAAGATTGTGCTGGGTGGCCCCGAGGTCAGCCACGAGGTGGATCAGCAAGACATCGTGCACCTGGCCGACCACGTGATCACCGGCTGGGGCGATGTCAGTTTCCCCAAGCTGTGTCGTGCGCTGCTGTATGGTCCGCAGCCACTCATGAAAATCATCGCAGGCGAGCAACCTCCGCTGGACCAGATCACGCTGCCCTACGCGGAATACTCAGATGCCGACCTGGCGCACCGCCTGCTGTATGTGGAGGCGTCGCGCGGCTGCCCGTTCAAGTGCGAGTTCTGTTTGAGTTCACTGGACAAAACCGCCTGGGCGTTTGAGCTTGATGCCTTTCTGGCCGAGCTGGACACGCTGTACCAGCGCGGTGCACGCAACTTCAAGTTTGTGGACCGCACGTTCAATTTGAAGATTGATGCGTCGGTGCGAATTTTGCAGTTTTTTCTGGGCCGCCTGCCAAGTATGAGATCTGGAAAATGGGACAAGCATTCCCAACCCGTTCGCCCTGAGCTTGTCGAAGGGCTTCGACAAGCTCAGCCCGAACGGACGGGTGACCTTTTTGTTCACTTTGAAGTCATCCCCGACCATTTGCCGGATCGGTTGAAAGACATGATTGCGAAGTTCCCGCCCGGCGTCTTGCAGTTTGAGGTGGGCATCCAGAGCTTCAATGTCGACGTGCAGCAACGCATATCGCGTCGGCAAGACAACGCCAAAACCGAGGCCAATCTGCGCTGGCTGGTTGAGGCCTCCAGCGCCCATTTGCACACCGACCTGATCTTTGGCCTGCCCGGTGAAACACTGGCCAGTTTTGCCGCCGGGTTTGACCGTTTGTATGCGCTGCGTCCGCATGAAATTCAGCTGGGCATTTTGAAGCGCCTGAGGGGTACACCCATTGCCCGGCACAGCGCCGCCTGGGGCATGGTCTACGAAGATGCACCGCCCTACACCGTGCTGCAAACCAGTGACGTGAGCCGCGCGGACATGCAGCGGTTCACGCGGCTGGCGCGGTACTGGGATCTGGTGGCCAACTCCGGGCGGTTTCCGCAAACGGCGGTGCTGCTGCTGGAGACATGCGCCGCAGGTAGCACGGACCAGAACCCCTCACCTTTGTTGGGCTCTCCTTCTTCCGGCTCCCTGTTCATCGCCTCCCCCTTCACGGCCTTTATGGCCTTCTCCGACTGGCTCTGGCAGACCACCGGCAAGACCAGCGGCCTCACCCCCGAGGTGCTGGTGGACAGCCTGTTTGACTACCTCACCACCTGTGCGGGGGCTGTACCGGATAAGGCACGCAGCGCCTTGCTGGCTGACTACCGGCGCAGCGGTGCCCGCGCCAACCCCACAGCCTTGGCGGGTGAATTGCATCCCCATCCCTTGAGGCAGTCAAGCCAACCCGCATCGACCCGGTCGCTGGTCACACGGCAGAGCCGCCACGGGGTCGGTGCTACATAGGTCGGCGCTTGACGGCCGACACCCGGGCGGCCTTGCTGGGTTTACTTGGGCAACAACACCTTGTCGACCACGTGAATCACGCCGTTGGACTGGTACACGTCGGCAATGGTCACGGTGGCAGAGCCGCCTTTTTCATCGGTCACCATCACTTTGCCGCCTGCGGCTTTGGCGGTCAACGTGCCACCAGCCACGGTCTTCAGTGTGGCCGTGCCCTTGCCGTCCATAATGGCTTTGGTGAGCATGGCTGCGTCCATCTTGCCAGCCACCACGTGGTAGGTCAGGATGCCGGTCAACATGGCCTTGTTTTCAGGCTTGAGCAGGGTGTCTACCGTGCCGGCGGGCAGCGCGGCAAAGGCTGCGTTGGTCGGTGCAAACACGGTGAACGGGCCTGCACTTTTCAGCGTGTCCACCAGGCCAGCTGCCTTGACCGCTGCCACCAGCGTGGTGTGGTCTTTGGAGTTGACGGCGTTGTCAATGATGTCTTTGGAGGCCAGCATGGGCGCGCCGCCCACCATCACCTGGGCAAATGACGAAGCAGCGCCCAGGCTGAGCATGACAGCCAGACCGATGGATGCGAGTTTGCGTGAAGTTTTCATGTGAAGTCCTTGGGGTAAAGTTGAAGTGGTGACGTATCGCAAAGCCGAAAGCAAGATAAATTCAAGCGGCTGAGAGGAATACGGGACGGTTGGACAAATGGATTCAACTTTTTAAAACTGACTGACTGACGAAACCGAGGATCTGACCATGGACTTTTTAACGGATCCCAATTTGTGGATTGCCTTTGGCATGCTGACGGCCCTGGAGATCGTGCTGGGCATTGACAACATCATCTTCATTTCCATCCTGGTGGGCCGCCTGCCGCCCGAGCTGCGCGACAAGGCGCGGCGTTTGGGCCTGGGCTTTGCCATGGTCTCGCGCCTGTTGCTTCTGTTCTCGCTGAGCTGGGTGATGGGCCTGACCAACGACCTTTTCACCGTGGCCAACCATGGCTTTAGTGGCCGCGACCTGGTGCTGCTGCTGGGCGGCATCTTCCTGCTCTACAAAGCCTCGCACGAGATTTTTGTGGAAGTGGAAGCGCGCGAACAACACGCCCCTGCGGCCACTGACTCGGCTGCCGTCAAGGCTGCGGGCACCAAGCTGTTCTGGGCCGTCATCGGCCAGATTGCCATCATCGACATCGTGTTTTCGCTGGATTCGGTCATCACCGCCGTGGGCATGGTGGACCAGATCGGTGTGATGGTGGCTGCCGTGGTGACTTCGGTGGGGGTGATGCTGGTGGCCGCCAAGCCGATTGGCGAGTTTGTAGACCAACACCCCTCGGTCAAGGTGCTGGCCCTGGCCTTTTTGGTGATGGTGGGCATGGCGCTGACGGCTGAAGCGTTTGACCAGCACATCCCCAAGGGCTACATTTACGCGGCCATGGCTTTCTCGCTGGGGGTGGAAGCCCTCAACATCCGGGCGCGCGGGAAACGCCAGGCGCTGGCCGCCGCCAGCAAAGCTGATTCAACAGCCGCGTAAACGGCGTTGCAAGACCGGGGCCTGGCCCACCCAATCCCCTGTGCCATTGGCTATAGTGACGGCATGACCCTCCCATCACGTTTCTGGGCCGACTTGTCCACGCGCGACTTCGCCCAGCTTGACCTGGCCCGCACCATCGCCGTGCTGCCGGTGGCGGCCATTGAGCAGCATGGGCCGCATCTGCCGGTGAGCGTGGACACGGTGCTGGTGGATGGCGTGGTGGCGTCCTGCCTGCCCCATTTGGCGCAAGACTTGAGTGTGCTGTTTCTGCCAACACAGGCCGTGGGCTTCAGCCCGGAGCATGACCGATTCCCCGGCACGCTGACCCTCAAAAGCAGCACCGTCATCCAGCTGTGGACGGACATTGGCGAATCCATCGCAGCATCAGGCATCAAGAAGCTGGTGCTGTTCAATGCGCATGGCGGCCAGGTCAGTGTGATGGACATCGTGGCGCGCGACCTGCGTGCGCGCCTTGGCATGCTGGTGTACAGCGTGAGCTGGTTCAACCTTCCGCTAATCGATGAACAGGGCAATGACCTGAACGCGCAGTTCAGCACTGAAGAGCACCGCTTTGGCATTCACGCGGGCGATGTAGAGACCTCGATGATGCTGGCTTTGGACGCAGCGCATGTGGACATGGCGCAGGCGCGCAACTTTGCTTCCACGTCGCAGGCACGCGCTGGCAAGTTCAAGATTTTGGGCAATGGCAAGAGCGCCAAATTGGGTTGGCAGATACAAGACTACAACCCGGCGGGTGCCGTGGGCAATGCTGCCGCTGCGACGGCAGACAAGGGGCGTGCGCTGGTCGATGCTGCAGGGCGCAGCCTGGCGAAATTGCTTGCGGAGCTGGATCAATTGCCTCTTGCTACTTTGGTCGATGGCCCGGCAGTTTGAGACGTTTGAGGAATTCGAAATTCACGACATCGACCTGTGTCCGCCAAAGAACGCCCCCTGTTTCAACGTGGTGCTGTCGGGCAAACTCTGTCATTACAAAACCCAATGAACGGCATGGAAGCGCGCAAGCACACCGTCGCTCATGATGGCCGCCAGGTGTGCTGGCACCAAATGGGCAGCGGCCCGCACCTGGTACTGCTGCACGGGGGCCATGGCAGCTGGCAGCACTGGGTGCGCAATGCGGCCGTGCTGGCCCGCAACTTCACGGTGTGGGTGCCCGACATGCCGGGTTACGGCGAGTCTGACGCGCCATCTGAGCCTACGCTGGCTTCCCTGACCGATCTGACCTGGGCGACGCTGGATTCGCTGGTCGGCCCGGCGTCTGCCATCAATCTGGTGGGCTTCTCCTTCGGCGCATTGGTCGCCGCACAACTTGCCGCGCAACGCCCGCAGGTTCAGCGCCTGGCCCTGTTGGGCCCGGCGGGGCATGGCGGGGTGCGGCGGCCCAAGGGTGACTTGCTGCCGTGGCGCGCGACGTTGCAATCCGGTGATAGGCAGGCGCTGGCGCAGGTGATGCGCGCCAACCTGGCGGTCCACATGCTGCATGACCCCGCCCGGATTGATGACCAGGCCGTGCAACTTCACACGACCGCCTGCCTGCAAACCCGGTTTCACAGCAAGACCATCTCGCGCGCCGCCGGCCTGCGGGCCGCGCTGGGCCTGTACTCTGGCCCCTTGCTGCTGCTGTGGGGTGAGCATGACGTGACCGTGCAGCCTGACCTCATGGGGCGCAGCCTGAGTGAGGGCCGCACGGATTGCTGCGTGCAGATGGTGACGGATGCCGGGCATTGGGTGCAATATGAACAGGCCGACGCGGTGAACACGCTTTTACTGGACTGGCTGGAGCCAAAACATGATTGACGACCTGACTCCGTTTATCCTTCATTGGGCCATCACCGGCGTGTCACTCTGGGTGACCAGCCACATCTTTCGGGGCATCAAGTTTGCGGACACCAGCGCGCTGGTCGTGTCGGCGTTGCTGCTGGGCTTTGCCAATGCCATCGTCAGGCCGTTGCTGGTGGTGCTGACCTTGCCGCTGACGTTCATCACGTTCGGCCTGTTCCTGCTGGTGATCAATGCGCTGATGATCCTGCTGGTGGCCTGGCTGGTCAAAGGCTTCAAGGTGTCGGGCTTCTGGACGGCATTTTTTGCGAGCATCTTCATTGCCATCCTCAGCCTTGTGCTGGGCTCGTTCGTGCTGGGTGGCAGCCCTTCGCAGACCATCGAGATGCCCCGCAGCGGGGTGTGGCTTTGAGCCGCCTTTCACTGACCCGCGACAAAATCTACAAAACCGTGGCCCGTCAGTTGCACGGCCAGGTGCCGTGCTGGGTCTGCGGCGAGCACGTGGCGCAGGCTGATGCCACGCTGGAGCACATTCAGCCGCTGAGCGAGGGTGGCAACAGCCATGCCGAAAATCTGGCTATCAGCCACGACCGATGCAATAACGCCAGACACGCCAAAGCGGGTCACTCGCTGAGTTGAACTCAGGGCACCAAAATTACTTTAGCCGATGCCGCCTTGCCCTGATTCAAATCCATAAACGCCTGCGCTCCTTCGGCCATCGGGCGAACATCCACCCAGTTCAGGTCGCCTAGGGCACCGCGATGGATGGCTGCCACAGCAGCGCGCAAATCTGCCGTGGTGTAGGTGAAGGTGCCCAACAGGGTGATCTCGGCCAGGGTCAGGCGGCGCATGTCGATTTCGCTGGCCCAGTCTTGTAGGCCGATGTGCATCACCACGCCACCTGCCCTGACGGACGCCAGTGCGGTATTGCGCGTGATCTTGGAGCCGACTGCGTCCATCACATAGTCAAAGCTGTCCTGCGGTGGGCTGCTGTCTTTGGGGTTGTAGGTTTTGACCTTGGCATGCTGCTCCAATTGCTCGCGACGCAATGGGTTGACCTCAGCCACGGTCAGGTCGCTGCATCCGTAGTTTTTGAGAAGCAATGCTGCCAGCATGCCAATAGCACCGCCACCCAGGATCAAAACCTTGCATTCCTGCACAGGACGGGTCAAGACCTTCATTGAGAGGTTGATGGCATGCAGCGCTGTGGCTGCGGGCTCGGTCACTGCGGCGTGCACAGGTGACATGTCTTGCGGCATATCGATCAGTGACGCAGCCGGAATGGACATCAGATCTGCAAACGCACCCGGCCGGGTCATGCCCACCATGGTGCGGCGGGAGCACAGGTTGTTGCGACCTTGCACGCAGTAGTCGCAGGTGCCGCAGGTGATCAGGGGGTTGCCAGTGACCCGCGTGCCCTTGGCGTACAGCGGCGACGCACTTTGCACCACCGTACCGCAGAACTCATGACCCAGCACCAGGCCTGGTTTGCGGCGTGGGTCGTGCCCATGGTAGGCATGCATGTCAGAGCCACATATACCCACAGCTTCGATCTGGAGGATGACTTCGCCACTGTCCAATGTGGGTTCAGGCCGCTCCAGCAACTGAACTTCATTGGGCTGGGTGTAAACAAGGGCTTTCATGAATGTCTTCCGGTTGGACTCAAGGGATGAGGCGGATGGCGGCGCGCAAGCGTTCCACCATTTGGTCGATGTGGCTGCGATTGCTGACAAAGGGCGGGGCCAGCACCAACGTGTCACCTGGCGCACGGGTCAGCAAGCCTTGCTTGAAGGCTTCGGCTTGAGCCTCAAAGCCGCGTTGACCTGGAGCGCCTTCGCGGGCTGCCAGCTCCACGCCCGCGGCCAGGCCAAAATTACGAATGCTGACGACGTGCCGTTCACCACGCAGCGCATGCACTGCGTGTTCAAAGTACGGTGTCAGCTCACGCACCTGGCCCAACAAGTCTTCCTGCTCAATGACATCGAGCATGGCCAGCCCGGCGGCGCAAGCCAGAGGATGCCCAGAACAGGTGTAGCCGTGCATCAGCTCAGACAGGTGTTTAGGGCCCTGCATCAGTGCATCATGAATGCCCCGGCGCACGATCACGCCCCCAAGCGGTGCGGCACCATTGCTCACGGTTTTGGCAAACAGGATCATGTCCGGTACGGCGCCAAAGGTATCTGAAGCAAACATCTCGCCGGTGCGGCCAAAGCCGGTGATGACTTCGTCAAATATCAGCAACAGACCGTGCCGATCACAGATGTCGCGCAAGCGCTGCAAATAGCCCTTTGGAGGAACCAGGACGCCGGTCGATCCGGCGATGGGTTCAACCACGACGGCGGCAATATTGCTGGCACCGTGCAGTGCAATGATGCGGTCTTCCAGTTCATTGGCCATGTCCGCGCCGGTGGCGGGTTGGCCGCGCGCAAAGGCCTGGGTCGGTGCGTCCCAGGTGGCGCGAAGATGGTCTGTGCGCAACAGGCCCGACCCGAAGGCAAGGCGGTTGTTGAGCATGCCGCCCACAGAAATGCCACCAAAACCAACGCCATGAAATGCCCGGTCGCGCCCCACAAACAGGTTGCGTTGCCCCTCGCCCTTCACACGCCAATAGGCAAGCGCGAGCTTGAGCGCAGTGTCACAAGCTTCGGAGCCGCTGTTGGTGAAGAAAACACGGTCCATCCCGGGTGGGGCAAGTGCCGCAATGCGCTCGGCAAGTTCAAAGGCACCCGCATGGCCGACCTGAAAACTGGAAGCAAAATCGAGCCGGTCGATCTGCAGTTTCATGGCCTCGCTGATTTTGGGATGGCGGTGGCCTGCGCCCACACACCACAAGCCTGAGGTTCCATCGAGTATTTCTTGGCCGTGTGCGGTACGGTACGACACGCCTGATGCAGTTTCGACCAGCCTCGGGGAGGCCTTGAAATCCCGGTTGGGGGTGAAGGGCATCCAGAAAGCGTCGAGGGTTGACATAGCGGTGCAAGCGTTATTTGGCGGAGAAACCGCCGTCAATCATGATGGTCTGGCCCGTGATATAGCTGGAGGCGTCACTTGCCAAAAAAACGCTCAAACCGTACAGATCCGTCAAGTCGCCGTTGCGGCCAATGCAGGTCTGTTCGGCATTCTTTTGTACGGCATTCTCATTGCCGAACACAGGTGCGGTCAACGCGGTGGGGAAGAAGCCCGGTCCAATGGCATTGCAGGTGATGCCGCGCGCAGACCACTCTTGCGCTACGGCACGGGTAAGCTGCACCACGCCACCCTTCGCCGCGCCATAGGGCGCACTATTGCCAAAGGCGCGGTAGCTTTGCAGGCTGGCGATGTTGATGATGCGCCCCCATTGGCGTTCTGCCATGGCGGGTGCCAGGGCCTGCACAAGAAAAAAAGGCGCGCTCAAGTGCAGGTGGATTTGGGTCTGCCACGACTCTGGCGTGACGTCGATGAAAGGCTGGCGAAAATTTACCCCGGCCGCATTGACCAGAATGTCCACAGCACCCCGGCTTAACGCTGCCTGGGCTCCCTGCTGAGCCTCACTGATGCTGGACAAGTCGCAGGGTAGAACTGAAACCTCAATCCCCTGAGCGCGTAACTTTTGCGCAGACTGCGTGAGCGCATCAACCCGTCTGGCCATCAGCAGGATGCGGGCACCGGCCAGCCCCAGCCCCATTGCCATGGCCTCGCCTATGCCCGAGTTTCCGCCCGTAACCAGCGCTGTGCGCCCCTGCAGATTGAACAGCGCTTGAATGCTCATACCGTGACGGGCTCACCCAAATCAAAAGTTTGCCCCGGAAAGTACTTGGCCAGGCGGTCGTCCGCTGTTCGGGCGTGGGCTTCCATGCCCTCCAGCCTTGATATGCGGGCCGTGGCGAGCCCAATGTCCCGCGCTGCGTCCCGAGTCATGCGTTGCCAGGTCAATGTCTTCATGAATTTGTGAACCGACAGCCCGCCGGAATACCGACCGGCACCTTTGGTTGGCAAAACATGATTGGGGCCGCTGGCCTTGTCACCGTAGGCGACCGTGGTTTCTTCACCCAGGAACAGCGAGCCGTAGCAGGTCAGCCGCTGCAACCACCAATCGGTGTCCTGGGTATGTATCTCCAGGTGTTCCGGTGCATAGCGATCAGACACCTCGGCCACTTCCTCGCGTGTGGTGCAGACTACGACTTCGCCGTAGTCGCGCCAGGCCGCGCCAGCGGCATCTCTGGCGGTAGGCGGCAGCGCTTCGATCAGGGCCGGTATGCGGGCCATGACATCGCGAGCCATTGCTTCACTGGTCGTGAACAGCCATGCGGGTGATTCGTGACCGTGCTCTGCCTGTCCCACCAGATCACTGGCAACGATGGCGGCATCTGCTGTTTCATCTGCGATCACGGCCACTTCCGATGGCCCTGCGAACACGTCAATGCCGACCTTTCCAAACAGGGAGCGCTTTGCCTCGGCGACAAACTTGTTGCCTGGCCCAACGATCACATCTGCGGGCTTGCCGGTGAACAGCCCAAACGCCATGGTGGCAATGGCCTGCACCCCCCCCAGCGTCATGATGATGTCAGCACCCGCCTTGTCAAAGGCGTACATCAGATAGGGGTGCATTGGCCCATCGCGAAACGGGCCAGAGCAAGCCAGTATGGTCTTGACGCCGGCCGCCTTGGCAGTGGCCACACCCATGTAGGCAGATGCGATGTGCGCGTAACGACCGGCTGGCGCATAGCAGCCTGCTACGTTGACCGGCAGGACGCGTTGGCCTGCCGTCACACCGGGATGCAGCTCCGTCTGAAACTCGGTCAGTGACTTTCGTTGTGCCGTTGCAAACGCCGATACCTGCTTGATCGCGAAGTCAATATCAGACTTGACGTTGGCAGGCACCTCTGCCGCGTTGGCATCGAGTTGAGCGCGTGTCACGACGAAGTCGCCCTCCCATTTGTCGAGGGTTTTGGCGTAATGGCGAACCGCAGCTTCACCATCTTTTTCTATGGCGGCGAGCATATCGGTCACCACTTTCTGGGCCGTGGCAGTCTCGGTCTCCGGCGTTTTACCCGCCTTTTTCAGGTAGTTGATACTCAATGTTTTCTCCAGAATGAAAGGCAAATTTCCAGGGTCGCCCTGTGATTCAGTGGACCCACGTGGGATGGACTACTTGGCGTTGTTTGCGAACTCACGCAATTTGGGATCTGCTTGCACCAGGCTCATGTACTCGCCAGTGACAAAGTCCTGGGCCAGCGGAATGGTCGGCAATGCGCCGGTGTCCCGCATGAAGATTGATATCTGTGTGAACCACGCATCAACTTGCGAATTGCCAGTGCCGCGGTCCAGCATCTTGATTTGTTGACCCAGGTCGAAAGTGGGGCGGGTGTCGAATTCTTTTCGCATCGATGCGTCGCTGATGCTGACACCGCCCTTGGCGTAGAAGTCTTTCATCATCGCTATCGACTCGGCCTTGTGCGTGCCCATCCACTTCCAGGCCCGAAGGTATACCGCCAGAAATTTGGCCACGTTTTGAGGGTTTTCTTTGGCATAGTCACCGCGTGCAATAAGCGCCCCTGGCACTACCGCACCGCCATCCTTGCCACTGCAAAGCACCTTGGCGCCCGCTTTCTCTTCCACCGTATAGATGTTGGGTGCCCAAAGTCCGGTGAGATCTGTGTTGCCCGACGAGAGGGCGGAGATGATCTCCGCCTGCCCCATATTCTTCATGACGACGTCTGACTTCTTCAAGCCGTACTTTTTCAGGCATGACTGAATCGCGAAGTCTGCGGTGGAGTTTTGAGTCAGCGTGATGGTCTGCCCGCGCAACGCAGCAGCCGGATCCTTTGCAAACTCCTGGGCTTTTTTGGCGCTGCCCACCAACGCGTTTCCTGCCGACTCGTCATTGGTGATGCCAATGGTCTTGATGCCAAAGCGCACATGACCGAGGACTGCTGGCACTGAGCCCGTACCGCCAACATCCCACGACTTGGCTGCTGCTGACGCAATTTGCGGCACTCCCGCCGGGAACGTGCTGAATTCGGGTGCCAGCCCCACTTCCTTCCACCACCCTTTTTCTGTGGCCACATGAAATGGCATGGCCCAATACAGCGACGGCTGGTAACTGATTTTGATGGGGGTAAGCGGTTGGGCGAAAGATACGCAGCAGAAGCTCGCCGCGAGAGTGATGGACACAAGTGACTTTTTAAACATGAGGGTCTCCTTTGAAAAATATAGACAGGTCGGTGAACTTCAGTGGTCGGTGCCTGCGTGCTCTTCACGCAGAGACTTCCAGATTCGGGTGCGCAAGTGAACAAACGATGCGAGGTCCATCACGTCTTCGATGCGGGGGTGATGGTCCCAGTGCTCCGCTTCCCGCACAGTCCGGATGTCCAGCACTTCCTTGATGCGGCCCGGGCGACTGGTCATGATGACGATCCGGTCAGCAAGGTACACCGCTTCTTCCACCGCGTGGGTGATGAAGAAAACAGTGCGGGGGTTCGTGCGGGCAAGCTTCACCAGCTCTTCCTGCATCACGACTCGGGTCTGGGCATCCAGCGCACCAAAGGGCTCGTCCATCAACAACACATCTGGATCCAGAGCGTAGGCACGCGCAATGGCGACACGTTGCTGCATGCCGCCGGACAGTTGATGCGGATACGCGGACTCGTAGCCTTTGAGGTTCATCAAGCCGATGTAGTGAGTGATGATCTCGTGGCGTTGGGATTTGGGCAGATTTTTTGCGCGCAGGCCAAAGTCGATGTTGTCGTACACCGATTTCCACGGGAAAAGTGCGAACTGCTGGAAAACCACGGCACGGTCCGGCCCTGGCTGAGTGACTGCCCGACCCGACACCGTGACAGACCCGGACGTGGGGAACTCCAGTCCTGCTGCCATTCGCATGCAGGTTGTTTTTCCGCAGCCTGAGGGTCCCACGACGGCCACAAACTCTTTGTCCTGAACAGTGAAATCGAAGCCTTCAATGATGGACAGGGCTTTGCCGTCGCGCTTGAACTCTTTGCCCACGTGGCTGAATTGAATATTGCTCATAAGTAATGTCAGTTGGCGGCTCGCTGCTTGAGCAAAAGGGCTTCAAGGCGGCGCAGGGCAAGATCAATGACCACGCCCACCATGCCAATGGCGATCATGCCGGCCATCACGATGTCAGTGGCGATGGCGCTCTGGCCTTTGACGATGAGGTAACCCATCCCGCTGGAGGCGGCGATCAGTTCTGCCCCCACCAGAGACATCCAGCCCAGACCGGCTCCAATGCGCAGGCCGGCGATGATCGCGGGAACGGCTGCAGGGAACAGCACTTCGGTGATGGTCTTGAAGCTTCCGACACCCAGCATGCTGGCTGCCTCCAGAAAGCGGAGTTCGACGCCGCGTGCACCGCGGTACGCGTTGATCAGGCACGGTGGAAACGCCCCCGCGAAGATGATCAAAGTGGGGCCGCCTGCGCCGGTGCCAAACCACAGTGCGGCAAAAGGCACCCAAGCCACGGGCGCAATGAAACGCAGGCCATCAAACAGGGGCGTAATGATGTCGTCCAGCCAGCGAAACCAGCCCATCATCAATCCCAGCGGCACGCCAATGGCTGCTGCCAGGCCGAAGCCCCAGCTGTAGCGCTGGAGGCTGGACACCATATGTTGCTGCAGGGTGAAACCTGCAAAGGGCACCTGCGTCAGCTCAAAGAGCTTTTTGACAACTTCATGGGGCATCGGGAAAAACTTGGGTGGCGCAATTTGCATCAGGGCAACCAGGTACCAGACTGCGAAAAATGCCACGGTCCCAACGATTGTCAGTGTTGCCTTTTGGCCGCCAAACGCCCGGGTTGATTCGTTCATTGAGCAACCCTCCCCATGCGCCAGGGCATGGCCACGCTCTCAAGCTTTGCCAGCATGGCGGTTGTCAGGCCACCGCAGATGGCAACGCAGCCCATCGCGACCAGAATCATGGCCGGGTAAATATCCTGGGCACCCTGGTTCAGGATGCTGCCCAAACCATAGAGTGCGCCAATCAGCTCGGCCGCAACCAGCGTCGTCCAGCTGGCCTGTAACGACAAGCGCAAGCCAGTAAAAATCATTGGGAACGCACCTGGCACCAACACCTCTCGAATGAGCTTCCATCCGCGAATATTGAGCATTCTGGTGGCCTCCATGATGGGCGCTTCGATGTTGCGCACACCGGTGTAGCTATTAATTACTGAGGGTACAAATGCCGCTACAAAAATCACCAGCATTTTGGAGCCATCCTCAAGGCCGAGCCAGACAATCGCCAGGGGAATCCACGCCAATGGCGGAATGGGCCTGAGCAGCAGAAAAGTGGGGTTGATCAGGGCCTCGGCGTAACGCGAGTGACCCATCAGTAGACCTAGCGGCACGCCAACACCTACGGCGACGGTGAACCCCATTGCCACCAGTTTCAGGCTGTGCAGCACGTGTTGGTGAAGGCGCCCGTTGCCATAGCCTGAAGTGACAATTTGCCCCAGCGCTTCCCAAACCTCCTTGGGTGCTGGAAACCGGGCAGGGGAAACAATGCCAGTGACCGCCGTCAGTAGCCACCATGCTCCCAGTGTGACCACCAATGTAGCCAAACCCAGCCAGTTGGATCTCGACATTTTCATGAAGGACGTTACCGGTTTCATTGCTTGGGACTTTGGTTTGACCAGGATTCAATTCGTGTAAGCGCTTGCATTTATTTTGTATTCTCACTTCTTCAATCGTCAAGAGATTTGGGGCTCAAAGCTGAATGACTTAGGGAAAATACTTAGAAAATATGATGTATTGTGTGAAATTCAAACTGCAAGCGGTTGCAGAATTTATTTAATGTTTCGCTGTCGCCCATGCAAAAAAGAATCCGTATTCAAGACGTAGCCCAAATTGCCGGGGTATCGACGGCCACGGTGTCTCGTGCGTTGACGCTGCCGCATCGCGTGCGGCCCGAGACATTGGACCTGGTGCAGCGCACGGTTCAAAAGCTGGGCTACGTCCCTGATGCTGCAGGGCGTGCTTTGGCCTCCGGGCGCACCAAAACGGTGGGATGTGTCATTCCGACTTTGGACCATGCGATTTTTGCCAGCAGCACGCACGCGATGCAGACCACTTTGGCAGCGGCGGGTTTTCAGTTGTTGGTGGGTAGCCATGAATATGACCCGGTGACAGAGTTGAACGTGGTGCAGTCCCTTCAGCAGCGCGGTGTCGATGCCATGGTGCTGGTCGGCGGAGAACACCATAAAAAACTCTGGAAGTTGGTGCAAGAGTGGAGAAAACCAACCCTGCTGACCTGGGCATGCGATGACCGTTTGCCGTCAGTGGGTTTTGACAATCCGGCAATAGCGGCCCTGGGAACGCGCCACTTGCTGGATTTGGGACACCGGGACATCGGAATGATTTCGGGCTTCACGGTCCACAACGACCGGGCCCGCGCCCGCGTCGACGGGTTTCGCGCCACTCTTCTGCAGGCGGGACTGCGCCTTGCCAAAGATCAAGTCAGTGAACAGGCCCTGAAGCTCAGTGGAGGGCGTTTGGGCTTGATCGCGCTGCTCAAGGCCAAAAAGCCGCCCACCGCCATTCTGTGCGGAAACGACTTGCTGGCCGTTGGGGCGCTGCTCGAAGCCCAGCGCCAGGGACTTCAGGTCCCTCGAGATTTGTCTATCTGCGGGATTGACAACCACGATCTGGCTGCCGAGATTCTTCCGGGCATCACAACGATCAGCCTGCCCACTCGGGAATTGGGGCAAGTCGCGGCGACACAGATTTTGGCTGCCATTGAAGGGGCGCCCATCGCGCAGCAGTCTCTGTTGCCGTTTCAACTTCTGGTGCGGGGAACCACTGCAAACCCACGTAACGCTGAATGAGCAAGCCGCACGTCAACCTGCGCCCCGCCAGGGACAACTAAACTACCAAAGCGGTACGGCTCAGGAATACGTGATCCAGCTGGCGTGCTCTTTGGCATCCAGGTGCGGCAGCGTGTTGTAGGTCACCAGCATGTGCCGCTTGGGCGTGAAGGTGAACTCGGTGATGGACGCATTGCGGATGCGCAGATTCAGCTCGATGGTGACTTCCGGCGTGGTGCCCAGAATATGCCCCACGGCGGTAGAGATGGGCCCGCCACTGGACACGATCAACACGTTGCCCTCGTGCGACTTGCGCACATGGTCCAGCGCACTGGTCACACCCTGCAAAAACTCGGGGTAAGTGGGCATGCCCTTGGGGCTGACCACACCATTCATCCATTGCGTCAAGCCGTCGCGCAGCAGCCGGAAATGATGGCGGTACATCTCAGGGGTGTCGGGCTTCTCCAGCTTGCCGGGATGGATCGCGCCAATCACTGCAGCGCTGTCGTATTCGTTCAGGCCTGGCCACTGGAGGGCTTCCATATCGAAACCTGCGCCTTTGCAGATGCCCGCATAGGTTTGCAAGTGCCGCTTGAGCGTGCCCACCAGCACCGCATCAAACGTCAGGCCCTTGTCTCGCCAGTACTCACCCAGACGCACGCTCTGGCGTTGCCCAAGCTCGCTCAGGTTGTCGTAATCTTCGGCTCCGAAAGAGGCCTGGCCGTGGCGTACAAGGTAGAGGGTTCCCATGGCCCGCATTCTGATTGCCAATGCCAAGCCTGCAAGTCACAACGGCGACCTGCTGCCGTGTTTTTGACGTGCGTGAGTCACCCTGGCGTCACAGCATGAGTTGACCATCCACACAGGTGGCAGATTCACCACCCACCCACACCTGCCCCGCAGCGTCTTGCTCAATGTGAACGCGGCCTGCACGCCCCAGGCAGGTGCCTTGCGCGGCCACATAGCGGCTTGGTGCATGGCCATCAGCAATGAGCCACTGTGCTAGGCTGGCGTTGAGGCTTCCGGTGACGGGGTCTTCATGGATGCCGATGGACGCGGCGAAGGCACGCACCTCCAGGCCGGGCTCTGCGGGGCTGTCAGCCGCATCCTGGGTGCCAAAGGCGCGGGCTTCGCGGTTGGACCGGGAGATCAGTCCGGCACCCGGTGTCGCTTGCACCAGCCCAGCAACCCCTACCTTGTAGCCCAGGTTTTTTAGCTCCAGGTGATTGGGCTGAAGTTGCAGCACCGTGTCCACGCTGTCCAGCAAAAGGGTGACCCAAATCGGGCCGTTGTCCAGCATTTGCGCGGCCACAATCTGGCTGGCCTTGAGACCCAGCGCGCCAGCCACCTGGGCCAGCAACGCGGGGCCGGGTGCACTGCGATTGAGGGCGGGCGCTGCAAAGGCCAGCCGGGCACCGTCGCGCCGGATTTTGACCAGACCGATCTTGCATTCCTGCACGATGTCTGTGGCTGCCCGGGGTTGCCCGCCCGCCTGCAGCCAAGCGTGACAGGTGCCCAGGGTGGGGTGACCTGCAAACGGCAGCTCGCCGCCGGGCGTGAAAATGCGCACGCGGTAGTCGGCACCTGCCGCTATGGCTTCGGCGCTGGGGGGCAGCACAAAGGTGGTTTCGCTCAGGTTGGTCCACTGCGCAAAACGCTGCATGGCGTCGTCGCTGATGCCACTGCCATCCAGCACCACGGCCAGCGGGTTGCCAAAGTAGGGCGTGGCGGTAAAAACGTCAACTTGTTTGAAGGGGCGGGATGTCATCAGAGTCATTCAAAGTTGAGGTGTCAGGGGCACGAGACAGGGGCAAAAACGAGGTTCAAGCCAGGCCAATGTCCAGCACACCACGGCTCGCCGGGTGCACCAGCAAACCCTGGTACCAGCGATCCAGGTGCGGCCAGGGCTTTCGTGGCTGTGGCAGGCCCCACCAGCGATGGATTTCGCAGACCAGGGGGATGTCGGCCATCGTCATATGCCCGCCCGCCATAAAGGCCTGGTGCGCCAGATGCGCGTCAAGCAGGGCCAGCATGGGTTCCATCGCCGCAGTCGACTCTGCAATTACCGCCGGGTTGCGTTGCTCGGCCGGGGTTCTGAACCACTGAATAAAGGCATTGCGCCCCGCCGGGTTGATGGTGGTCTGCTGCCAGTCCATCCAACGCTCGGCATCGAAGCGGGCTTGCAGGTCATCAGGGCACAAGTTGCCGGGGGAATGCTTTGCGCACAAATAGCGCACGATGACATTCGATTCCCACAACAGGAAAGAACTAGAGCCCCCACGCTCGGCACTTGCGTGTCCTCGCTGCCCCCCGAGGGGGCCTTCGCTGCTTGGGGCGGCCTGGCGCTGCTGATCATCGTCCTCGATCAGGGGCACCAACGCATTCGGGTTGTGTCGCAGGTAATCCGGTGTTTTGACAATGCCAAAAGTCAAGCCCGCGTCGGCGCGCTCAAACGGCAGGCCCAAGGCCTGGGCCGTCCAGACCACCTTGCGGACATTGATTGAGCTGAGGCGCCCCCAGATTTTCAGCATGGTCAGACCGGCTTGGTTTCCCGGATGGCAGCAGCCAGCATCGCAATGCCCGTGGCGATCTGCGTCACGCTGGCGGTCACAAACGACAGGCGCAGCGTGCGCTGGTCGGCGTTGTCGGCATAAAAGGCCGCGCCCGGCACAAAGGCCACGCCCTTGTCCACGGCGCGTGGCAGCAGCTCGATTGCGCTCATGCCTGCAGGCAGGCGCACCCACAGGAACATGCCACCCACGGGCGTGTTCCACTGCACGTCCAGGCCCTTCATTTCCTGAGTCAACGCATCCAGCATGGCGTTGCGCTGGGTTTTGTACAGCGCGCGGATGGTGGGCACGTGGCGGTCCAGAAAGCCACCCTTCATGACCTCGGCAATCATGCGCTGGTTGAAGCCGGGGCTGTGCAGGTCGGCGGCCTGCTTGGCTTGCAGCAGCTTGGGCATGAGTGCGGGCGGCGCAATCATGAAGCCCAGGCGCAGGCCCGGTGCCAGCACTTTGGAGAACGACCCCAGGTACACACAGCCATCGGGGTTGCGTGCGGTCAAGGGCAGGGGCGGCGGCGTGTCAAACCACAGGTCGCCATAAGGGTTGTCTTCCACAATGGGCAGGCCGATCTCTAACGCCGTTTGTGACAGCGCGGCGCGGCGCGCTTCAGACATGGTGCGGCCGGTCGGGTTCTGGAAATTGGGCAGCACGTAAATGAAGCGCGCTGGCGTGCCTGCGGCCTGTACGCGTCGCAGGGCCTGCACGTCGATGCCATCGTCATCGCTGGCCACGCTCACCACGGTGGGCTCCATCGGCGTGAAGGCCTGCAGTGCGCCCAGGTAGGTGGGGGTCTCGACGAAGATGCGGCTGCCTTCGTCAATCAGCACCTTGGCGATCAGGTCCAGGCCTTGCTGCGAGCCCGTGGTGATCAACACCTGAGATGGGTCCACCGCCCAGGGCAGCATGTCGGCGACCATCTGGCACAGCGGCCCGTAGCCTTCGCTGGCGGCGTATTGCAGTGCCGCCTGGCCAAAGGCCTCGCCCTGGCCGCGCAATACAGATTCACAGGCCGCCGCAAACTCGGCAATGGGGAAGGTCTTGGGCGACGGCAAGCCACCGGCCAGGCTGATGATGCCGGGCTTTTCCGTGACCTTGAGAATTTCGCGAATGACCGACGGGTTCATCTTCTCGGCACGGCGTGCCAGGGTCCAGGGGGTGCGGTTTTGCAGGTCGTTGGGTTTCATGGGGATCTCCAGGGTTGTCAGTCTCGAAATTTCGGGTGGCACTACGGGGTTTGGTGCACAGGCATTTTCTTGCCCGCAAAAACCGTCACGATCACCGCCAGGCCAAAGCCGATGGTAAGGGCGTCAAGTGTCTCGCCCAGCAGGGGCACGGCAAACAGCATACTCAAAAAGGGCTGTACCAGTTGCACCTGGCTCACGCGCACGGTGCCGCCCAGTGCCAGGCCCCGGTACCAGGCAAAAAAGCCCAGCCACATCGAGAACACCGCCACGTAGGCAAACGCCCACCATGCTTCTGTTTTAATAGCTGATTGAGGCCATTCCATAAGGGCTAGAGGCACATTTAAGGGTAAAGACAAGACCAACGCCCAGCAAATGACGTGCTCGGCACGCATGTTCTGTGAGAGCTGTGCGCCGTAGCCGTAGCCCACGGCAGCACAGGCCATGGCCAGCAAGAGCAGGGCATCCGCCGGTGCAATGCTGAGTTGGGCTGTGCCTGAGCGCAGCACGGCAAACGCCACCACCAGGGCGGTGCCCGTGGCAGCGCACACCCAGAACCCTGCCGAGGGCCGCTGGCGATGCAGCCACGCACCGACCGCTGCCGTGGCCAGTGGCAGCACACCCACAATCACGCTGGCGTGCACGGCCTCCACATGGCGCATGGCGATAGAGGTGCACAGCGGGAAGCCGAACACCACCCCAGCCGCCACCAGCGCCAGGGGCCGCCACTGGTCACGGCGTGGCAGCGGCGCTTGGGTGATGAGCAGGAACACAGCCGACAGCAGACCGGCCACGACCGCACGACCCAGCGCGATGAACACGCCCGACATTTGCGGTGCCTCAGGTGTGCCCACGGCCAGGCGCGTCATGGGCAGGGTCAGGGCGAAGATGGCCACACCCAGCAGGCCCAGCCACAGGCCGCGCCGGTGGTCGGCGCTGGTCTGTGCTGTGGTGGTTGCCTTGAGTTCGGTCGCAGTGTTGGCCATGGCGAGAGGCGTGTTCAAAGGGGTGTTCATAGCGTCGCCATCCATGCAGCCGTCACCACCAGAATGGCGGCCATGCCCCGGTTGAACCAGCGCAGGCGGTTGCCCTGGGTGAGCCACTCGCGCAACAACGAACCCACCAGCGCATAGGCCAGATTGCTCGCCAACCCAAACATCATCATCAGCGGCAGCGTGATGGCAAAACGCGTCAGCACATCGGGCCGCCCGGCCAGCCAGCCCGCCACCACGGTGAGTGCCAGCATCCAGGCCTTGATGTTCAGAAACTGCATCATTACGCCCTGCATGAACGTGACGTTGAGCCGAGAGGTATCGGCCTGGGCCAACTGGCTGGACCGGGCCAGCTTGAACGCCAGCCACAGCAGGTAGCCCACGCCCAGCACCTGTATGGCGATGCGCAAGGCAGGCACGGCCACCACCAGCGAGCCCACCCCGGCAGCGCACAGGCTGAACAGCACACCCCAGCCCACTGGCACGGCAAATACAAAGCGCAGCGACCGCTTCAAACCCAGGTTGGCCGCCAGCGCTGTGGACAGGGTGGTGTTGGGCCCGGGCGTGAAGCTTGCCACGGTGGTCAGCAGCAGCAGTGCGGTGAATTCGGCGGTGTTCATATTGCTATTTCCTGAGCGCCACTTTATAGTTCAAACCAGCACAGTACAAGTACAGTTTGGTATTCAAAAACCATATCTGTATTGCTGGTTAGAACAGCACAGCAAGAAAAGCACAGCCAAAACAGTGCACGCAAAAAGCCGTGTCACGGAGATCACTATGTTGATGAAGTCGTCGTCGCAATCACTCACCGAGCAGCTCTGCAACCGGTTTGCCGAGCGCATTCGGACCCGCCGTGTAGGCGCTCTCATCGGTGCCGCCGAGGAACGTTCCGGTTCCGGCACCGCCGGCC
>JANOAP010000588.1:0-2010 GCA_031411175.1 Rhodoferax sp.
TGGACGAGGTCTACATCGACTTCACCGACGTGCCCGGCGGCCAGCGCGAGGGCGGCCGCGTGCTGGCGCGCCTGATTCAAAAAACAATTTTTGACGAAACCGGGTTGACGTGTTCGGTGGGCGTGGCCCCCAACAAGCTGTTGGCCAAAATGGCGAGCGAGTTCAACAAACCCAATGGCATTTCCATCGTGTTTGAGGAAGACCTGCAAACCAAAGTCTGGCCCCTGGCCTGCCGCAAAATCAACGGCATCGGCCCCAAGGCCGACGAGAAGCTGCAGGGCCACGGCATTCGCACCATCGGCGAGCTCGCCGCCAGAGACCAGCAGTGGCTGATGGACACCTTTGGCCAGAAAACCGGGGCCTGGATGCACCACGCCGCCCATGGCCAGGATGACCGCCCCGTGGTCACAGAAAGCGAGCCGGTCAGCATCAGCCGCGAAACCACGTTTGACCGCGACCTGCATGCCGTGCGCGACAGGGCCGAGCTGGGCGCCATCTTCACCCGCCTATGCGAGCAACTGGCCGACGACCTACAGCGCAAGGGCTACGTGGGCAAAACCATCGGCATCAAGCTGCGCTATGACAACTTCAAGGGTGCCACGCGTGACCTCACGATTGACAGCTACACGTCAGATGCCAAGACCATTCGCCAGGCTGCTGGCCAGTGTCTCAAGCGCGTGCCACTGGCGCAGCGTCTGCGCCTGCTTGGGGTAAGGATTGGGTCGCTAGCCCCCGCCAATCATGCTCAAGAAGCTACCAATTCAGTAGCAAGTCAGATAAGCGCAGCGGCAGAGCCTGGTTTGTTCTGACGGATGCTGACGACCACACGGTGGCGTGACCAATCTATTTTCGGAGCAATCTGAGCCCGTTGCCAACCACCAGCAGGCTGGCACCCACATCGGCAAACACGGCCATCCACATCGTCCCACTGCCGGTCAGGGTTAGCACAAGGAACACTGCCTTGATACCGAGTGCCAACACAATGTTCTGAACCAGCAGGACATGCGTTTGGCGAGACAGCCGCACGAAACGTGGGAGCTTGCGCAAGTCGTCGTCCATCAAGGCCACATCTGCTGTTTCGATGGCCGTTCCTGTGCCCGCTGCACCCATGGCGAAACCAATGTCTGCACGCGCCAGCGCAGGCGCGTCATTGATGCCATCGCCCACCATGCCCACTGCGCCCTCTTTGCCAATCTTGGCCTCGATGGCCTTGAGCTTGTCTTCGGGCAGCAAGTCGCCAAGCGCTTCATCAATGCCAACCTGTGCAGCAATCGCCCGCGCCGTGTAGGCGTTGTCTCCCGTCAGCATGACGGTCTTGATGCCCAACGCGTGAAGTTCAGCGATGGCTTGGCGGCTGCTGTCTTTCACCGTATCGGCGACTGCGAACAAACCATGCACGCTCTGGTCATCAGTCAACAGAATGACCGTTTTGCCTTGCTCTTCCAATGTCCTCAAGCGGGCTTCCAGTTCGTCGGAGCAACGCCCTTGCTCATGAATCAAGCGGTGATTTCCCAAGTGGTAGACCCTGCCGCCCATCATCCCTTGGGTGCCGCGTCCGGCCAACGCCTCGAACCCTTCGACTTCGCGCAACGCTACGCCGTCGCGCTTGGCTGCTTCGGCCACAGCGCGCGACACCGGGTGGTCCGAGCGAGCGGCCAGGCTCGCCGCCAGGCTGCGAACCTCGGGCTCGCTCCAACCATTCAACACCACGAAGTCAGTTTGCGCGGGCTTGCCGTGGGTGATGGTGCCGGTTTTGTCGAGTGCCAGCCATTTCAGCTTTCGACCCTCCTCCAGATACACGCCACCTTTGACAAGAATCCCCTGGCGTGCAGCGGCGGCAAGGCCACTCACGATGGTGACGGGAGTTGAAATCACCGAGCAGAAGAATGGTACGACAGGCTGCATGAAGTGAACGAGGGCCAGAAGGATTTTTTCGTCGGGTCGCCCGCTTCCTCAGATTCTACAACTTCCTTGAAGACGGGCGACGAATTGATCAACTCCACCACAGCG
>JANOAP010000589.1:0-2314 GCA_031411175.1 Rhodoferax sp.
AGACGATGCGGGGCTTTTTTGTTTTATGGAACCAATGCCATTGAAATTTATGGATATGAAGTCACGCATTTAATTATTTTATTGCTATTAATATAGAATTAAATTTGTAATTTATTTAATCAATAAAATATTAAAAATTAATAATAAACATGAATTCACCCTTGCCGTTTCCAACGGTTGATTCCCTCATCGACGCGCTCAAGGCTAGCGGTTATTTTGCCGACCGCCGCCTGGCCACGGCGGTGTTTCTCGCACTCAAATTGCAGCGCCCCCTGTTGCTCGAAGGTGAGCCCGGCGTGGGCAAGACGGAGCTGGCGAAAGCGCTCAGCACCGCATTGCAACGCCAGATGCTGCGCCTGCAGTGTTATGACGGCCTGGAGCAGCGCGAAGCCCTGTACGAATGGAATTACGCCGCGCAACTTTTGCACATGCGTGCCGCAGAAATGGCCCCCACGCTTGCCACTGCGTGTGCTGCGCTGCCCCCCGAGGCGCAGCGCAATGTCGAAGACGAGGTCTACCAGGACCGCTACCTGATCCGCCGCCCCTTGCTGAAAGCCCTGCAAACCCCGGCACCCGGCGCGGTGCTGCTGATCGACGAGGTTGACCGGGCCGATGAACCTTTTGAGGCCTTTTTGCTGGAATACCTAGGCGAGTACCAGGTGAGCATTCCCGAGATTGGCACGGTGCGCGCTGTCGTCACGCCGGTGACGATTTTGACCAGCAACCGCACGCGTGAACTCAACGACGCCGTGAAGCGCCGCTGTCTCTACCACTGGCTGGATTACCCAGACCGTGACCGCGAGCTGGCCATCATCCGTGCGCAGGTGCCGGGGGCGTCTGAAGCGCTGTCGGCCCAGGTAGCCGAGTTTGTGGGTCGCCTGCGCAGTGCGCCGTTTGCCAACGCCTTCCAGCGCGTCCCCGGCATTGCCGAAAGCGTGGAATGGGCCAAGGCGCTGGTCGCGCTGGACACGCTGGCGATAGACCCCGAGCTTGTCTCCGACACGGCGGGCATTCTGTTCAAACAGCGTGAAGATGTGGCTGCGCTCACGGCTGATATGGCAACAGCCTTGCTGAAGCCCGAAGACGATGCAGCTGGGTGACTCACGCACCGGCAAGCTGGCCGACAACCTGGCTGGTTTTGGCCGCACCTTGCGCCGCGCCGGTGTGCGGGTGGACAGCTCGCGCATCGCGCTGGCCACCGACGCCGCGCTGGCGGTGGGCCTGGGTGCCAAAGCCGATGTGAGCGCTGCGCTGGAAGCCGTGATGGTCAGTCGCGAGCAGGATCGCATGGTGTTTCGCGAGCTGTTCGACGCCTATTTTCGCAACCCTGAAATCGCACAAAAGCTGCTGTCGCAATTGTTGCCCAGCGCTGAAGGCAAGGCCGAACCCAGTAAGCGCCGCCCACGTGTGCGCGAGGCCCTGTCGCCCCCCAAAGCCTTCGGCCAGCAGGCCAAACCCAAGCAGGAAGACCAGAAGGTGGAGTTTGACGCGGCCATGACCGCCAGCGATCTGGACCGCCTCAAACATGCTGATTTCAATTCGCTGTCGGCCACCGAGTACCACCTGGTGGAGCGCCTGGCCCGCGATGTTCGCCTGCCCCTACCCACCTTTGCGTCGCGCCGCACCCGGCCTGCTACATCAGGCGCGCGCATTCACTGGCCCGGCGTGATGCATCAGGCGGCGCAAACCGGCGGTGAGCTGATGCGCCTGCCGCGCCTGCAGCGGCGTGAACAGCCGTTGCCCTTGCTGGTGCTGGTGGACGTGTCGGGCTCGATGGAGCGCTATGCCCGCTTGCTGCTGGCCTTTTTGCACGCGGCCACGCGCCGCAAGGAACGCGGGTTTGGCCAGCGCCATGTGTTTGCCTTTGGAACGCACCTGACTGATTTGACACCCGCATTTCGCCTGGCTGATACCGACGACATGCTGGCTCACGCCAGCATGCTGATTGACGACTTTGCCGGTGGCACCCAACTGGGCGAATCCTTGGCCACCCTGCGGCACCAGCATTCGCGAAAACTGGTGGGGCGGCGCACCCTGGTGCTGGTGATTACCGATGGGCTGGACACCGGCGAGCCGTCCGAGCTGGCCCAAGAACTGGGCTGGCTGCGCCGCCGCAGTCGCCGCCTGCTGTGGCTCAACCCCTTGCTGCGCTTTGACGGCTATGCCCCGCTGGCGCGTGGGGCTGCCGTGCTGCATCGCCATGCGCATGGCATGCTGGCGGTTCACAATGTGAGCAAGCTCGAAGACTTGGCCACCAGTCTGGCCGCCCTGATGAAGGCTTGAGATGGCGCAAAACGCAGCTCAAGCTTGACAA
>JANOAP010000590.1:0-3595 GCA_031411175.1 Rhodoferax sp.
CCGGCGAAACGGTGTCGATGAAGCACATCGTCCGCACGCAGACCAGCGCCGGCTTCGGCCTGCCCGAGACGCTGCCCGACACGTTGGTGCTCACGCACACCGGCAGCGGCCAGCAGTACACGCAGGACGTGAAGTGGCGCAAGACGCCGACCGGCGGCCAGAGCGCCGAGAACACCTTCGCGATTCCGCCGGCCGCCAAGCTCGGCGCTTACGACGTGACGCTGCGCACCGGCAAGGAAAAGGCGGACGCCGACGAAGACGGCCGTCGCACCCAGTTCAGCACCGGGCAGTTCCGCGTGGAAGAGTTCCGCCTGCCCGTGCTGGAAGGCCGCGTCACACCTGCCGACAAAAAGCCTCTGGTCAATGTGAAAACCGTACCGGTCGACTTGCAGATCAACTACGTGGCCGGTGGTGGCGCGGTGAACCTGCCTGTGCGAGTATCGGCCTTGGTGCGCGGCAAGTATTTAAGCTTTGCGGATTTTGACGAGTTCAGCTTCTCGCCTCCGCGCGGCAAGCGCGAGGCCACGGCGCAAGGTGAAGAAGCCGCAGACAGCGAAACCAGCACCGGCCAGGACTCACGCGTGATTGCCGACAAGCTGCCGCTGTCGCTGGACAAAAACGGCGCGGGCAAGCTCGCCATCGACAAAATACCCACCACCCGCCAGCCGCAGGAGCTGCTGTTGGAAGCCACCTACGCCGACCCCAATGGCGAGGTGCAGACTATTCGCAGCGTGAACACGCTGTGGCCTGCGGGCGTGGTGGCAGGCGTCAAGACCGAGGGCTGGGTGTCTTCGAGTCAAAAAATCAAATTCCAGGCGCTGGCGCTGGACCTCACAGGCAAAGCGCAGGCTGATGTGCCGCTGGAGGTGAAAGCCGTGACACGCATCGTCACCACCAGCCGCAAGCGCATGGTGGGTGGCTTCTACACCTATGACAACAAGACCGAGATCAAGGACCTGGGCACGGTGTGTGACGGCAAAAGCGATTCGCGCGGCCTGCTGCTGTGCGAAACCTCGTTGAAGGAAGTGGGTGAGGTGGAGTTGGTGGTCACCGCCAAAGACACAGCGGGCAACAGCATTCAGGCCGCCTCATCCGTGTATGTCACCAAGCAGGGCGAGCTGTGGTTCGGCGGCGAGAACCATGACCGCATGGACGTGCTGCCCGAGAAAAAGAGCTACCAACCCGGTGAGACGGCCAAGTTCCAGGTGCGCATGCCATTCCGCTTTGCCACGGCGCTGGTGGCGGTGGAGCGCGAAGGCATCATCAGCACGCAGGTGGTGCAGCTCAATGGGCAAGACCCCACCATCAACCTGAAGATTGAAGAAGGCTGGGGGCCTAATGTGTATGTGAGTGTGCTGGCCTTGCGAGGGCGCTTGCGCGAGGTGCCGTGGTACAGCTTTTTCACCTGGGGTTTCAAGGCCCCGCGCGAGTGGTGGACCAGCTTCTGGTACGAGGGCCGCGAGTACGTTGCACCTACCGCACTGGTGGACCTGAGCAAGCCCGCGTTCCGGCTGGGTCTGGCCGAAATCCGCGTGGGTACCAAGGCGCACCAGCTGGATGTGAGTGTGAAGGCCGATAAGGAAAGCTATCCGGTGCGCGGGCAAGCCAAGGTCACCATCAACGTCAAGCTGCCCAACGGCCAACCCGCCGCCAATGCTGAAGTAGCTCTGGCTGCCGTGGACCAGGCCTTGCTGGAGCTGATGCCCAACACCAGCTGGAACCTGCTCGATGCCATGCTGCAACGCCGCTCATGGGGCGTGGAGACATCGACCGCCCAAATGGAAATCATGGGCCGCAGGCACTACGGGCGCAAGGCCGTGGCTGCGGGTGGTGGCGGTGGCCGCAGTGGCACGCGCGAGCTGCTGGACACGCTGCTGCTGTGGAACCCCAGGCTGCAGCTGGACGCAAATGGCAGCGCCACGGTGATGGTGCCGCTGAACGATGCGCTGACCACGTTCAAAATTGTGGCGGTGGCCGATGCATCCACGGGCCTGTTTGGCACGGGGCAAACGACCATCAAGGCCACGCAAGACTTGCAGATCATCAGCGGCCTGGCCCCGCTGGTGCGGGAAGACGACCAATTCCGCGCCCAGTTCACCGTGCGTAATACCACCAAAGCGGCGATGAAGGTGGAGGTGACACCGCGTGCCACGCTGCTTGATCTAAAGCCCCAGACCGTGGATATCCCCGCTGGGGAGTCGCGTGAAGTGGCCTGGATGGTGACGGCCCCGGCGCAGCTTGCGCTCACGCGTGCTGAGGCGATTCTGTGGGAGATTGAAGCGCGCGACACATCAGCGCCCGACGCCAAGACGGCCGCACGAGATGCCCTCAAGGCACGCCAGCGCATCATCCCTGCCGTGCCGCTCACCGTGCAGCAGGCCACGCTGGTTCAGGTGGATGGCAGCTTCAATCTGGATGTGAACCCACCGGCAGATGCGCTACCGGGCCGAGGCGGCCTGAAGATGTCACTGCAGCCCAAACTGGCCGAGGGCATGCCTGGCGTGCGCGACTGGTTTGCCAACTACCCCTTCATCTGCCTGGAGCAGAAAACCAGCAAGTCGGTCGGCCTGCGTGACGGCAAATTGTGGCAAACCGTGGCGGCACAAATCCCCAGCTACCTGGATGCGGACGGCCTGGCCAGCTACTTCCCGCCGCGCGATGGCGATGCCAACCGGGGCAGTGACACCCTCACCGCCTACCTACTGGCCGCCACGCACGAAGCCGCCAGCATCAACCCCGCGTTTGCGCTGGGTGACGAGGTGCGCGCACCCATGGAGCGTGGCCTGATCAACTTTGTGGAAGGCAAGATCCAGCGCGAATTCTGGAGCCCCCGCAAAGACCTGGACGTGCGCAAGCTGGCCGCGCTGGAAGCCCTGTCGCGCTATGGCAAGGCGCAGGGCCGCATGCTGGGCTCAGTCACCATTGCGCCCAACCAGTGGCCGACCCATGCCGTGATTGACTGGCTGAATATTCTGAAACGCGTGACCGATGTGCCCGAGCGCGACAAGCGCATGGCAGAGGCCAGCCAGGTGCTGCGCTCTCGCATCAGCTACCAGGGCACGAAAATGATTTTCAGCACCGAGAAAGACGACTACTGGTGGTGGCTGATGGTGGGCGGCGATGTCAACACAGCACGCCTGATGCTGGCCGTGATGGACGACCCCAGTTGGAGGGACGACATGGGCCGCCTGGCCAACGGCTTCATTGCCCGCCAGCAGGGCGGCGCTTGGCACACCACCACGGCCAATCTATGGGGCGGGATGGCGCTGGAGAAGTTCTCGGCCAAGTTTGAAGCCGTGCCCGTGGCAGGCATGACCAAGGCTACATTGGCAAGTTCTGCCAGCACGGGCGCTGCCAGCGTGGACTGGAGCAAGGTCGAGCGCATCAAGACCACGGACGCATCGGGCGCGGCCAACTCAAAGGGCAATGAAGGCGCACGAGGCGCGCCGTGGTTCGGGGCCCCTGCTGCGACCGGCAACCTGCGCAACAACGGCATGTTCCTGCCATGGAAGAAAGAGGGCGGCAAAGACGCTGCAAAAGACAGCTTAAAAGACACCTTGACCGTCACCCATCAAGGCCCCGGCAAGCCCTGGCT
>JANOAP010000591.1:0-2155 GCA_031411175.1 Rhodoferax sp.
GTCTCCGTTTGTTATGTAAAAGCCGAAATCTCTAAAACTGCAAATCTTCGATATCGCTGGAAACCGCGATTTTGCCCTGAGCCAGCAGCATGCGGTGTTTATCCAGCCGTTTCAGGTCATACAAATAATTCACCATCAGGCCGCACGACTGCTTGACGCCCTTGGGTGACGGGTCACCGGCCCAGTTCAGGCGCTCTACCCGCGCACCATTGCCCAAGTGAAACCGGGCCACCGGGTCCACCGGCTTGCCGTCGTTGATCTCTGCCCCCAGATAGTGGGCCGCGCATTGCAGCAAGACGCTGCGCACGGGCGACTTGGCATCCAGTGTCAGGGCTTTGTCGGCAGCACTCAAAAAATGCTCGGGCCCTGGCGGGTCAAAGCCCAGCACGCGCGCCAGTTGCAGCCGGTTTTTGTCGTCAAGCTTGTCCAGCATCGCAGCCGCATTCTTGCCCAGCCAGGCCCGGAAACCGGGGATGGGAGACAGGGTGGCAAACACCCTGAGCTTGGGGAATTCTTCCTTCAAGGTTTCCACCACGCGCTTGATCAGCGAGTCGCCAAAGCTCACGCCGCGCAGCCCGGTCTGCGTGTTGCTGATGGAGTAAAAAATCGCCGTGGTGGCCTTCTTTAAATCCGAGGCACTGGCGGCCTCGTCCAGCAGCGGCGTGATGCTGCCAGACATCTCGTCCATCAGCGCGACCTCGACAAAGATCAGGGGCTCATCAGGCAGACGGGGGTGAAAAAAGCCATAGCAGCGGCGGTCGGAGTCCAGCCGGTTTTTGACGTCGGACCAGCTCTTGATGTCATGCACGGCCTCGTACTTGATGAGCTTCTCGATCAGTGACGCGGGCGAGTCCCAGCTGATGCGCCGCAGGTCAAGAAAACCCACATCAAACCAGGTGGAGAACATGTACTCCATCTCCACGTCCAGCGCCTGCAGGCGTTTGTCGCCCTTCAGGTGGGGCAGCATCTCGGCCCGCATGTCCACCAGGAACCGGATGCCCTCGGGGAACGCGCTGATGCGCTGCAAAAGCCGCCTGCGCGGTGACACCGTGGCGCGGCGGAACAGGACTTCGGCGGCGGCCTCATCGGGCGTTCCCACGGCAGCGGCATACTGCGCCTGCGCCGCCTTCACCACATCCGGATTGGCGAGAAACTGCTCGCTCATCAGCAGCCACATGTCACGGCGCTGTGCCGGTGTGGCACTGGCATACCAGCGCGTCACACCCTGCGCCCTGCGCCCGCCCTCCACCTCGCTGACGTTCGGGTCCACAATGGCCTTCAATTCCTCCAGCGTGCGGCGTAGCACGCGGGGCGACAGCGCCTCTTCCTTGTGACGCAGGCTGCCCAGCAGCCGCTCCTGGGTAGAGCGGGCTGCGCCACCTGCTATTTTTTTGGTAGCTGGTGTAGCAATAGCCACGGGGGCTACCGGCCTTTTTTCCCCGGAAGGATCACTCAAATCGCCTTTCGGCTTGCCTTTGGCCTTGCCTTGCGGCAACAGCCCAGAAACCTTGCGCGTAATCCACGTTGTCGTTGAATTCACTTGAAACCTCCGTGCTGCGCACTGCGGTGCGAGCTTGCTTGGGGACGGCCCGGCGCGGCACGCATTGAAGAACCTTCGTGCTGCGCACTGCGGTGCGAGCTTGCTTGGGAGCGGCCCGGCGCGGCGCTCATGCTTGTACCCTGCTGGTTTTGTTGCGCGCAAGTTCACGCAATGATTCGCGCTGGCGGGTCAGGTGGGTGCGCATCGCCGCTTCTGCGCCCTCGCTGTCGCGCGCCTTCAACGCTGCAAACACGGCCATGTGCTCGGCCAGGCTCTGGTCAAGCCGACCCGGCGCATGCAACTGCTGCAGGCGGGCCAGCTTGAGAATCTTGCGCAAGTCACCAATCACCTGGGCCAGCCAGCGGTTGTTGGCCAGGGTGATGATGGCTTCATGAATGGCGTAGTTGGCCGCGTAATAGTCGGCAATGCGGCGCGCCTTCGCATGGCTGTTCAGGCGTTCGTGCAGAGTTTCCAGCACGGCCATGTCGGCGTCGGTGGCGTTGCGGGCCGCTTCATAGGCGCAACGGCCCTCCAGCAAGGCCGTCACGGGAAAAATCTCATCCAGGTCTTTCTCAGTGACTTCATTGACAAAGCAGCCCCGGCGCGGCTCGTGGC
>JANOAP010000592.1:0-2974 GCA_031411175.1 Rhodoferax sp.
CAATGCATTGGCGGAACCGGCGGCCTGAAAGTGGGTGCCGATTTTCTGAAAAAGCTAAAGCCCGGTGCCAAGGTCCTGATCAGCGACCCGAGCTGGGAAAACCACCGCGCGCTGTTCAGCGGCGCAGGTTTCGTGGTGGAAAGCTACCCGTATTACGACGCCGCCACCCGCAGTGTCAATTTTGCCGCCATGCTGGCGGCGCTGAATGCAGCACCGGCTGACACCATCGTGGTGTTGCACGCCTGCTGCCACAACCCCACCGGTTACGACATCACCCCCGCGCAGTGGGACCAGGTGGTTGCCGCGGTCAAGGCGAAGAATCTGGTGCCCTTTCTGGACATGGCGTACCAGGGCTTCGGCTACGGCTTGACCGAAGATGGCGCGGCAGTTCAAAAGTTCGTTGCCGCCGGGCTGACGTTCTTCGTATCCACGTCATTCAGCAAAAGCTTCAGCCTGTACGGCGAACGTGTGGGCGCCCTCAGCGTGCTTTGCGAAAACAAAGAGGAAGCCGACCGCGTGCTGAGCCAGCTCAAGATCGTGATCCGCACCAATTACAGCAACCCGCCCATCCACGGTGGGGCTGTGGTGGCCGCGGTGCTGGGCAACCCCGAGCTTCGCGCCCTGTGGGAAAAGGAGCTGGGCGACATGCGCGTGCGCATCAAGGCCATGCGCCAAAAGCTGGTGGATGGCCTCAAGGCTGCCGGTGTCAAGCAGGACATGAGCTTCATCACGACCCAGATCGGCATGTTCAGCTACTCTGGCCTGACGAAAGACCAAATGGTGCGCTTGCGCTCCGAATTCGGCGTCTACGGCACCGACACAGGCCGCATGTGCGTGGCAGCGCTCAACAGCAAGAATATTGACTATGTGTGCGCGGCGATTGCCAAAGTTCTGGCCTGATTGGTGACATTGCACCGAATTGGGGTTTTCACTCCAATTTTGGGGGTGCAACAACTGTTATATTGCACTGCAACAAAACAAAGGCTTACCTCATGCTTTACCAACTCTACGAAACCCAGCGCTCACTGATGGAGCCGTTTTCTGATTTGGCACATGCCGCAGCAAAAGTGTACGCCAACCCTTTGTCCATCCTGGGACAAAACCCGTTTGCGCAGCGCCTGTCGGCGGGTTACGACCTGATGCACCGCCTGGGCAAGGACTACGAAAAGCCGGAATTCGGCATTCGCACCGTGGATGTGGATGGCGTTGGCGTGGCGATTCACGAGCGCATTGAAATCACCAAGCCGTTCTGTGAATTGCGCCGCTTCAAGCGATTCTCGGATGACCTGGCTACGCTGGACAAGCTCAAGGGCCAGCCCGCCGTGCTGATTGTGGCCCCGCTCTCGGGTCACTACGCCACGCTGCTGCGTGACACGGTGAAAACCCTGCTCAAGGACCACAAGGTCTACATCACCGACTGGAAAAACGCCCGTCTGGTGCCTTTAGCCGAAGGTGAATTCCATCTGGATGACTACGTGAACTACGTGCAGGAGTTCATTCGCCACCTGCAGGGCATTTATGGCAATTGCCATGTCATCAGCGTGTGCCAGCCCACGGTGCCCGTGCTGGCCGCCGTGTCGCTGATGGCCAGTCGTGGCGAGACCACGCCACTGACCATGACCATGATGGGCGGGCCGATTGACGCGCGCAAGTCCCCCACGGCCGTCAACAACCTGGCCATGAACAAGAGCCATAGCTGGTTTGAGAACAACGTGATCTACCGCGTGCCCACCAACTTCCCGGGTGCCGGTCGGAAGGTGTACCCAGGTTTCCTGCAGCACACCGGCTTTGTGGCCATGAACCCCAGCAACCATGCCAACAGCCACTACGACTATTTCAAAGACCTGATCAAGGGTGATGACGCCAGCACTGAAGCGCACCGCAAGTTCTATGACGAGTACAACGCGGTGCTCGACATGGACGCCGATTACTACCTGGAAACCATCAAGATCGTGTTCCAGGAATTCAGCTTGGTCAACGGCACCTGGGACGTTCGGGGGGTGGATGGCAAGATCGAGCGCGTGCGCCCGCAAGACATCAAGACCACCGCCCTGTTTTCCGTCGAAGGTGAACTGGACGACATCTCGGGATCTGGCCAGACCGAGGCGGTTCACGCCATTTGCAGCGGCGTGCCGACGTCGCAGCAGAAACACCTGGAAGCCAAGGGTGCTGGCCATTACGGCATTTTCTCGGGCCGTCGCTGGCGTGATGTGGTGTACCCGGAAGTGAAGTCATTCATTTTGTCGCACCAGCCCAAGGCTGAGGCGGCTGAGACGGCCAGGGCTGTGCCAGCGTCGGTGGCCAAAGCTGCACCTTCTGCGGCAGCACCTGTGGTTGTAAAACCCATTGCCAAAAATCCTGTAAAAATGGCTGTAGCTACCGCCAAACGGGCTCCAGTAGCTCCTAAAAACGTAGCGATCAAGAAATCAGCGACACCGAAGGCAACTGCCCGCAAGTGATGCTATCGTGACGCACGTCCGGGCCGCCGACATTCTTGCGGTCCTGCCGCAGACCCAGTGCACACGCTGTGGCTACCCGGACTGTGCCGCCTACGCGCAAGCGATTGCAGACAACGCGGCACCTATCAACCAGTGCCCGCCAGGCGGCGCGCAAGGCATTGAACGACTGGCCGCAGTGACCGGCCAAGCCGTCACGCCGCTCAACCCCGAAAACGGCCTGGAAACGCCCCGCGCCGTCGCCCTCATCGACGAAGCCTGGTGCATTGGCTGCACCTTGTGCATTGAGGCCTGCCCCACGGATGCGATCTTTGGGTCCAACAAGCTGATGCACACGGTCATCGCGCCGCATTGCACCGGCTGCGAGCTGTGCCTGCCGGTGTGTCCGGTGGACTGCATCCAGATGGAAAACGTCACGGGCAGTGCCGCGGGCTGGGCGGCCTGGTCACAACCTCAGGCCGACGCGGCACGCAGTCGCTATGAATTCAGGAGCTACCGAAGCACATATTTAAAGGGCC
>JANOAP010000593.1:0-7171 GCA_031411175.1 Rhodoferax sp.
AAAGTGCCGGTCGAAAACCTGGTGTACCAGGAGAACAAGGGCTGGACGGTCGCCAAGTACCTGCTGGGCCACGAGCGCATGGGCTCAGGCAACGTGGGCGGCAGCAAGCGTGAACTGGCCGCACTGCGCGCACTGGCTGCACGTGAAATGAAAAACGGCAAGCCGCTGCTGGAAGACCCGCGCTTTCGCGACCGGCTGTCTCGCACCGAGATCGAGCTGGAAGCGCTTGAGATCACCTCCATGCGCTTTCTCGACAAGATGCGCCGCAGCGGCCAGCCGCCCGGTGCCGATGTGTCCATGCTCAAGATTCGCGGCACCGAGGTGCAGCAGGCCATTACCGAGCTGATGATGCAGGCCGTAGGCCCCATGGCCCAGCCTTTCAAGGCGGTGGACAACGGTGCCATCGACCACTTCACGTCGCGCCTGGCACCGCGCTACTTCAACTACCGCAAGGCCAGCATTTACGCAGGCTCCAATGAAATCCAGCGCAACATCATCGCCAAGATGAGCCTGGGCCTGTGAGGGAAACACCATGAACTTCGAATACAGCGACGAGCAGAAACAATTGGCCGATTCCTTGACCAAGTACCTGGCCAACGAATACGATTTTGAAAAACGCAAGGCCATCATCAATTCAAGCACCGGCGTGAGCGATGCAGCCTGGGCAACCTTTGCCGAAATGGGCCTGACCGCCATTGCCGTGCCGGAGGCCGATGGTGGCTTTGGCGGCGGCGCGGTCGACCTGATGGCTGCCATGGAAGCCTGCGGCGAGGCCCTGGTGGTAGAGCCCCTGCTGGACACCATTGCCCTGGGCGGCCGCCTGGTGGCCCGTGCTGGCGCGGCCGCGCAGCGCTCTGCCGTGCTGCCGGGGCTGGTGGACGGCTCGTGCCGCATCGCCTTTGCCAGCCTGGAGCCGGGTCGACGCTACGAGCTGGCACCCCAGAACACAACGGCCCGTGCAAGCGGTGGTGGCTGGGTGCTGGATGGCGCCAAGTGTGTGGCGGTGGGTGCGCCATCGGCCACCTGGCTGGTGGTCTCGGCCCGCACGGGCGATGGAGCCAGCCTGTTTCTGGTAGACCCCAAAGCGCCGGGCGTGTCGCTCAACTCCAGCCGCACCGTGGATGGCATGCGCGTAGCAGACGTCAAATTCACCGGCGTGCAATTGAAAGCCGATGCGCTGCTGGGTGCGCAAGGCAGCGCCCTGCCACTGATCGAAGAAGCCACCGACTTCGCGACCGCCCTGCTCTGCGCCGACGCCGTGGGCGCAATGAAGTTCGCGTGCGAGGCCACGCTGGACTATATGAAGACGCGCAGGCAGTTCGGCGTGCCGATTGCGTCGTTCCAGGTGTTGCAGCACCGGCTGGTGGAGATGTACATCTTCACCGAGCAGGCCCGCTCCATGGCCGTGCTGGCGGCCAGCAAGGTCGATACGGCCACCGATGCCACGGAGCGTCAGCGCGCCGTGTCAGCCGCCAAGGTGAAGATTGCCGACTCGGCGCGCCACGTCAGCCAGGAAGCCGTGCAATTGCATGGCGGCATGGGCATGACCGAGGAACTGAAGATCTCGCACACCTTCCGCCGCTTGACCATGGTGGCCCAGCGCTTTGGCGATGCGGACCATCATCTGGAGCGTTACGCGGCTCTTACCTGATAAAAATAGCTCTAGCCCCCGTAGGACGGGCTTGATTAGCTACTAATTCAGTAGCATTAGATAGCTGAGATCGTGAAGTCATGTCGGCCTGGCAGCATAAGGCTCGGCCGCAGCCAGCTCGCTGAAGAGGTGTTTCCACTCGGTGTCGCCCCTCAGTTCTGATCGTCTGCGCTACAGTGACTGAAATGGACCCCTTCCCTGCGATTGGTGCGACTCAGGTGCTTCGCCGCGATTACGCATCAGCCGCCGAGGCCATGGCCCTGCTCAAGGTCAGGCCGCAAACGCTCTACGCCTATGTCAGCCGGGGCTGGATACGCAGTGTTTCGCAAACGGGTTTGAAAGAAAAGCTTTACCTGCGTGACGATATTGAGCGGGTGGGCCAGCGGTCTGCGGCGCGCGCCGGGCATGGCGCAGTGGCAGCGTCGGCCATGAACTGGGGCGAACCCATCTTTCCCACCTCCATCACAGAAATCACGGCCCTGGGGCCACGCTACCGGGGCCACCTGGCGGCCGACCTGGTGCACGCAGGCACCTCATTTGAAGCCGTGGCAGAACTGCTGTGGACCGGCGAGCTGGCCGAGCCGTCGCCCTTATTGCCCGTAGTGCCCGTCTGGCCTGTGCGCAAACCGTCTGCCGAACTGACCAAGCTGATGCGCACACTGACGGCGCTAAAGGCGCGTGACAACCTGCTGGAGGCCTTTGCGTTGGTGGTGCTGTTGCTGGGTGTGCGGCGCGGCTCCGTGGCTGACCGGCTGTCGCAAGGCCAGACCTTGCCTGCCGCGCGCGAGGCCATGCAAACCGTGGTCGCCTGCTGCGGCTTTGCAGGCAGCGCGCAAACTTTTCGGCCGATGCAAAAGGGCGAATCCATTGTGGATGGGCTGATCAACGCTTTGGCGCTGTCTGACCTTGACGTCAACCGCGAAGCGCTGCGCGCGATCCTAATTTTGATGGCCGACCATGAGCTTTCCCCCGGCACTCTCAGCGCACGCGTCGTCGCGTCGGCGGGCGGCACGCTGCACAGTTGTCTGGCGTCTGCCATGTGCGCCACATCGGGGGTAGAGGTGGGCCGCATTTATGAGCGGGTAGAAGATCTTTTGGGCCAAGCGCACACGGCTACTGAACTTCTCAAGCGCGCCCGCCAGATGCATTCCCGGGGTTTGAGCGTGCCGGGTTTTGACCACCCGTTGTACCCCCACGGTGACCCGCGTGCCACGCAATTGCTGGCGCTGGCACGAAAGCACCCAGGGCAGACCCGTGGCCTGCGCGCCATCTTCCGCTTTATCGACGCCATGGGTACCAGCACCGGCCTGCTGCCCCGGCAGGAGCTGGCTGTGGTGGTGCTGGCCAGGGCCTTGGGCTTGCCGCGCCAGGCATCGGCTGCCTTGTTTGCGCTGGGGCGGCTGGCGGGCTGGGTCGCCCATGTGCAGGAGCAACGCACGGCTGGCAACCTGCTGCGCCCGCGCGCCAAGTTTGTGGCCACCGAAGGGCACCCCATCTCATATTGATTCAAAGTTCAAGATTGAAGTTTGGGCGGGTCTTCTCTACGATGCGCCAGGTTGGCACAAAAACTGGAGACACCCATGAAACCCATTCGCCGCGCCTTGCTCGTTGCGGGCTGCACTTTGTCAGCCCTGCTCAGCCCGCTGTCCCATGCGCAGGACTACCCCAGCAAGCCCATCCGCATCGTGGTGCCACTGCCGCCGGGCGGCTCCAACGATGTGCTGGCGCGCATTTTGGGGCAGAAGATGTCGGAGTCGTTTGGGCAGCCGGTCATTGTTGAAAACAAGCCGGGCGCCGCGGGCAATATTGCAACCGAATTCATGGCCAAAACCGAGGGCGACGGCTACTACATCGCCGTGGCCCCCAACCAGACGGTAGCCGTCAACCCTGTGCTGTACCCCAAGCTGCCGTTTGACGTGAACCGGGACCTGCAGGGCATCACGATGATGGGGCGCGTGCCCATGGTGCTGGTGGTGTCGCCCGCCAAGGTGGCGGCCAACACGGTGGACGAATTGATTGCCCTGGCCAAAGCCAATCCCGACAAGTTGACTTACGCGTCGGCCGGTGCAGGCAGCCCGCAGCACATGGCGGCCGAGGTGTTCAAGTCAATGACCAACACTCGCATCAACCACATACCGTACAAAGGCTCTGCCCCTGCCATTGTGGATGTGTTGGGCGGTACGGTGGACGTGATGTTCTGCCCCCTCAACACTGCGCTGCCCCACATCCGTAGCGGCAAGCTGCGCGCGCTGGGCAGCACCGGCACCAAGCGCATCGACCTGCTGCCCAATGTGCCCACCATCGCAGAAACGGTGCCCAACTACGAGAGCGACATCTGGATCGGCATGGTGGCCTCGGCCAAAACGCCGCCCGCCATCATCAACAAACTCAATGCAGAGCTACGCCGCTCGCTGGCGCTGCCCGAAGTGCGCGACAAGCTGGCCGAGCAAGGCATTTATGCCGAAAGCAGCACCGCGGCAGACTTCACCAAGCTGATCGCCACGGACCAGAAGCGCTGGGCTGCCGTGATCAAGGCCGCCAACATCGTCCCCGAATAGCCCTGGAAAATTTCATGACACGACCCTCAGGTGCCACCGTGCGCCGCGACGTTCCAACACCTTCTGCGCCCGACGAAACCGTCTGGGGCAGCGACGCCATTGCCGACATGCTGCGCGCCATGGACATCCCCTATGTCTTGCTGAACCCCGGCGCGAGCTTTCGCGGCCTGCATGACAGCCTGGTGAACCACCTGGGCAACGAGAAGCCGCAAATGGTGGTGGTGCTGCATGAGGAGCATGCGGTGGCCATTGCCCACGGCTATACCAAGGTCACAGGCAAACCACTGATCGCCATCCTGCACAGCAACGTCGGGCTGATGCACGGCTCCATGGCCATTTTTGACGCCTGGGTGGACCGCGTGCCGGTGATCGTGCTGGGCGCAACCGGGCCGGTGGATGCGGCCAAACGCCGCCCCTGGATCGACTGGATCCACACCGCGCAAGACCAGGCGGCACTGGTGCGCCACTTCATCAAGTGGGACGCCCAGCCCGCGTCCATCCCGTCGGCGCAAGAGGCGTTACTCAGAGCTCGGCAAATCGCTACTACGGCGCCGCAGGGGCCGGTGTATGTGTGCTTTGACGCCGCACTGCAAGAGTCCAAACTGGCGCAGCGGCCCGCGTTGCCTGACCCGACGCGTTACCTGGCGCCACCGCAGGCGCGGCCATCGGATGAGGTGGTGGCCCAGGCCGCCAGCCTGCTTTCCAACGCCAAACGCCCGGTCATCCTGATGGGCCGGGTCACCCGCGACGAAACCGCCTGGGCACAGCGCATCCAGCTGGCCGAGACGTTGAATGCCGAAGTGCTGACCGACCTGCGCGTGGGCGCGGCCTTCCCCACCGACCACGCCTTGCACGCTGCGCCCAGCGGCTCGTTTTTGACGCCATCGGCACAGGCTGTGTTGTGCGAGGCTGATGTGGTGCTCAGCCTGGACTGGCTGGACCTCTCTGGCACCCTCAAACAGGCCTGGGGCGACCAGCCTGTGGGCAGCAAGATCATTCAGGTGTCGGTGGACCACTACAGCCACAACGGCTGGAGCATGGACCACCAGGGCCTGCCCCCGGTCGATGTGTTTCTGCTGTGTGAGCCGGAGCCCGCCGTGAGCCTGCTCAATGCCACCGTCAAAGCGCGCAGCACGCCCGCACCTGCCAAACGGCCTGTTGCAGCCAGCGCGGCACCGGCTTCCGGACCCATGACGGTGTCGGTACTGGCGGCAACCCTCAAGCGGGCGGTAGGTTCCCAAAAAATCTGCCTGATGCGCCTGCCACTGAGCTGGAGCGGCGAGATGTGGGACTTTCGGCATCCGCTGGACTTTTTAGGCTACGACGGCGGCGGCGGCATCGGGTCTGGCCCCGGCATGTCGATAGGCTCGGCCCTGGCACTGAAGGGCACCGACCGACTGCCCGTGGCCGTGATTGGGGACGGCGACTACATGATGGGCGTTAACGCACTGTGGACGGCGGCCAATGCGCGCATTCCCATGCTCATCGTCGTCTGCAACAACCGGTCTTTCTTCAACGACGAACTGCACCAGGAGCGGGTGGCACGCCAGCGCAATCGCCCGGTAGAAAACCGCTGGATTGGTCAGCGCATCAGCGACCCGCCACCCGATCTGGGCATGATGGCCAGAGGCCAGGGCCTGACAGGGCACGGGCCTGTAGAAAACGCCGCCGACCTGGAGCGCATTCTGGTGGAGGCACTCGCCGCCGTCAAAAATGGCGCCACGGTGGTGGTGGACGTGGTGGTGCAAACCGGCTACAGCCCGGCCATGACGGCGGGCTTGACCCGCTCATAGGGCATTGCCCCCACGCTTGTCGCTTCGCGTACTACGCTGCCCCCCGAGGGGGCTAATTTTTCTTGGGGCGGCCCGGCGAAAAATTGCCATTTTTACATCAGGAGTTCAACAACATGCGCGCCCATGAAATTCCCGTCGGCGTTTTGCCCACCCAACGTGGCCTGTTCTACGGCGGTGCCTGGCACGCACCCAAGGCAGGCGTCTATCAGGACACCATCAACCCCACTTACAACGAAACCATCACCAGCGCGCCGGTTGCCGATGCCCAGGATGTAGACGCTGCGGTACAGGCAGCCCATGAAGCCTTTCCGGCCTGGGCCGCCACGCCGCCGGTGGAGCGCGGGCGCTACCTGCGCAAAGCGGCTGCGGTGCTGCGGGAGCACGCCATGCCGCTGGCCCAGTTGGACTCGCTCAACAACGGCAACCCGGTCTCAGCTCTGGCGCACGACGCCGGTTTTGCAGCGGATTGCCTGGAATACTTTGCCGGGCTGGCTGCCGAGATCAAGGGCGAGACCATTCCCATGGGCGATGGCAATTTCAACTACACCCTGCAGGAGCCCCTGGGCGTGGTGGCCCGGATCGTGGCCTACAACCACCCGTTCATGTTTGCGGCTGCCAGGCTTGCCGCGCCCTTGGCGGCGGGCAACACGGTGGTCATCAAGGCACCCGACCAGGCCCCGCTGTCCACCCTGCGCCTGGCCGAGCTGGTGGGGCATATTTTTCCGCCGGGTGTTGCCAACTTCCTGTGTGGGGGGCGCGAATGCGGCGAAGCCCTGGGCCGGCACCCGCTGGTGCGCAAGATCACCCTGATTGGCGGCGTGCCTACGGGCAAGGCCGTCATGAAAGCCGCGTCAGACAACCTCAAGCCCGTGCTGCTGGAGCTGGGGGGCAAAAACGCGTTGGTGGCTTACCCCGATGCGGACCAGAGCAAGCTGGTCAACGGCATCATTGCCGGTATGAACTTCACCTGGTCAGGGCAAAGCTGTGGTTCGACCAGCCGTGTGTTTTTGCATGAGTCCCTGCACGACAAGGTGCTGGCCGAGGTGCTGAGGTTGCTGCCCGAACGCCACAAGCCCGGCATTCCGACCGACCCGGCCACCACCATGGGCTCCCTGGTCAGCCGGGCCCAACTGGAGAAAGTGCAGCGCTATGTCGCGATGGGGCTGGAA
>JANOAP010000594.1:0-11783 GCA_031411175.1 Rhodoferax sp.
CATGATTGACATGAGTTTGAAAATGATTGCCGAAGCGGGCAAGCCAAAACCCCAGGTGATCATAGAAGGGCCTTATGGCTATAAAAAATTATTGGAGAACAAAGACATAGACGCGGTGATCATCGCCACCCCGTGGGAGTGGCACACGGTGATGTGCATCGACTCGATGAACGCCAAAAAATATGTGGGCTGCGAAGTGATCACCGGCATGACCGTGGAAGAATGTTGGCAATTAGTGCACACCAGCGAGCGCACTGGCATGCGGATAGGGGGTTCACATTGGTGCAGCTTGCTGCGCAGGGGGCTGCGATCAATGAGGGAGGTCGGAAGCACGCCAACATAGTCGCTTTGGGCGATCAGCGACAACACATCGTTGTACTGGTTCACCGTGATGACGAGGTTGCGGCTGTACCCATGCTCCGACAGAAGGGAGTCATAGATGGCTGCCGTCATGCCCGGCAACAGAACATCCACATGCCGGGCAGCCAGAAAGCGGTCCAGCGTCAGCTTGCCGCGCGCCAGCGGATGGCCACGCCGCATGAAACAGCTCGTGGTGATGGGCCACAGCGCATGCGTGCGCAACTCCTTGGCCTGGCGCGTGTCGTCCAGATTGGTGCCCAGGGCCAGGTCGGCGCCTTCGCGCTCCAGATACTGCTGCAAATTCAGTACGCTGTAAGGCACAGCACGCAAATGCACACCCGGCGCATGCGCTTGCAGGTAGACGCCCAGCTTGGGCATGACCCGCGCACTCGTGTAGTCGGACATGGCTATCGTGAAGCCACCCTGAAAGTGCGCTGGGTCAATTGCGTCCGGATGAAGCTCTTGTCCGATGGCGCGGTAGTGTGGCGCCAGTCGCTGCCAAAGGTCACGCGCGCCTGCAGTGGGGCTGATGCCGTACACCGTACGCTCAAAAAGCGCATCGTCAAAGGTGTGTCGCAGGCGCTTGAGCGAGTTGCTCACCGCCGACTGGGTGAGGCACAGCTTCTCGGCCGCGCGCGTCACATTGCCTTCCAGCATCAGCATGGCAAAGACCCGAAGCAGGTTCAGGTCCATGGTCTCAAACACGTTCTTGTTCATGCGCTTGTCCTGCATTATTTATAGAAATGATATCTGTCATTCGCACAATCGGTTAGACGCTTGTTCTTTTTGCTGGTCAACTTGTCGCAACTTTTGTTGGAGCAATTGATGGCAAGTGTTTTGTTCAAGAACGGGCGCCTGCTGGACCCGCTGAAAGCCACGCTGATTGACGGCATGCAGGTGCTGGTGCAAGACGGCATAGTGCGTGAGGTGTCTGACGCGCCCATTCAGGCACCGGGTGCCACCGTGGTAGACCTGCACGGCAAAACGCTGATGCCGGGCCTGATCGATCTGCACGTGCACGTGATGGCGTCGCAGCTCAACCTGGCCGCCCAGGTGCACCAGCCCAATGTGTTTGTCACCCTGCGCGCCATCCCGATTCTGAAGGCCATGCTGCGCCGCGGCTTCACCACGGTGCGTGACGCGGGCGGCGCGGGGCTGCCGCTCAAGCAATCGATTGAAGCGGGCCTGGCGCAAGGGCCGCGCCTGTTTGTGGCGGGGCGGGCCCTGAGCCAGACCGGCGGCCACGGCGACATGAACGCGCAAAGCGACTTCACCGCCGGTGCGCAATGCGGCTGCTGCGTGCGTGTGGGCGCGATTGCACGCGTGGTCGATGGCGTGGACGCACTGCGCAAGGCCGTGCGCGAAGAGTTCCAGATGGGTGCCGACCAGATCAAGATCATGGCCTCGGGTGGCGTGGCGTCGCCCACGGACCCGGTGGGCGCATTTGGTTATTCCGAAGACGAAATTCGCGCCGTGGTGGCCGAGGCCCGTGGCCGGGGCACCTATGTGATGGCCCATGCCTACACGCCCGCAGCCATTGAACGCGCCGTGCGCTGCGGCGTGCGCACCATTGAGCACGGCAACCTGTGCGATGCGGCCACAGCCGCAGTGATGGCCGAACACGAAGCATTCGCCATTCCGACGCTGGTGACCTATGAGGCGCTGGCCAACGAAGGCGCGAAGTACGGCCTGCCGCCTGAGAGCGTGGTGAAGATTGCCGACGTGAAAGACGCAGGCCTGCGCTCGCTGGCAATCCTCAAGAAAGCCGGTGTACGCATCGGCTTCGGCACCGACCTGCTAGGCGAATCGCACCGGCTGCAAAGCGAGGAGTTCCGCATCCGCAACCAGGTGCTGACCAACCAGGAAGTCATCGCCAGCGCCACCACCATCGCCGCAGAAGTGCTGAACATGCAGGGCAAGCTGGGGCGCCTCCAGCCGGGTGCCATTGCAGACCTGCTGGTGGTGGATGGCAATCCGCTGGCGGATGTGGCCTGCCTGATGGGCCAGGGCGATCACATCCCCATGGTGATGAAAGCAGGCCGCGTTGAATTTGGAAACCTGGACACCCTGTGAGCCTTACGGTTGCTTCCCCTATCAACCCTGCGCCAACCGCAGCAGGCGGAATGAGCACGTCCGCGCAGGCGTTGCTGAAGGTCGATCAGGCGCGTCTCGCGTTTGGCGGCCTGCAGGCGCTGGACGGCGTGAGCTTTACCGTGCCGCGCAGCAAGCTCAGCAGCCTGATTGGGCCTAACGGCGCGGGCAAGACCACGTTGTTCAACGCCCTCTCCGGCCTGCTGCGCGTGGACAGCGGCCACATGGGTTTTGAAGAGCAGGCCATTGAAGCGCTGGCGCCCGAGCAGATCACGGCCCTGGGCCTGGTGCGCACCTTTCAGATTGCGCGCGGCTTTCCCATGCTGACGGTGTTTGAGCACTTGATGCTGTATGGCCAGCAACAACCGGGCGAGGGTTTCTGGAAGGCGCTGCTGGGTGGCCGCGCGGCACGTGAGTTTGAGGCGGCACTGGCCGAGCGTGCCTGGGGGATTGCCCGCCAGCTCAAGCTGGACCATCTGATCGACAACCGTGTCACGGCTCTTTCGGGCGGGCAAAAGAAGTTGCTGGAAATTGGCCGCGCGCTGATGGCCCGGCCCAAGATGATTCTGTTTGACGAGCCTGCGGCGGGTGTCAACCCCACCTTGGCTGAATCTATTGGCGACCACCTGCAAAGCATGGTGAAAGACGGCATGACCGTGCTGATCATCGAACATGACATGGCCCTGATTGGCCGCATCTCCGAACACGTGATCGTGATGGCGGCGGGCAAGACACTGGCCGAAGGCCGCTTTGAAGACGTGCGTAACAACGCGGAGGTGCAGGACGCCTACTTTGGAGGCCGCCGATGACCGCCACCGTTAAGAACACCCTGGACGTCAAAGACCTGGTGGGCGGCTATGGCGCGGCGGACCGCATCGTCAAAGGCGTTTCAATGCACGTGGCGGCGGGCGAGCTGGTCACCATCATCGGGCCCAATGGCGCAGGCAAGTCCACCGCGCTCAAGCTGCTGGCTGGTTTGCTCAAGCCCTCGGGCGGCCAGGTGCTGCTGAACGGGCAAGACATGACTGGCTTGTCGCCCCGTGACCTGGTGAGCGCAGGCATGGTCTTTGTGCCGCAGGAGCGCAACATTTTTGGCGAGCTGTCGGTGGAGGAAAACCTGATCATGGGCAGTTTTCTGAACCTTAAGAGTGCCAAGGCGTGCATGCAAGACGTCATGCAGCGCCTGCCGCTGCTGGCCCAGCGCCGCAAGGCTCTGGGGCGCACGCTGTCAGGCGGCCAGCGCCAGTTGCTTGCCGTAGGGCAGGCGCTGATGGCGCAACCCAAGGTGCTGTTGCTGGATGAACCCACCGCCGGCCTGAGCCCGCAAGCCGCGCAAGACTTGTTTGAAATGGTCTGCCGGATTCGCGACAGCGGCATTGCCGTGCTGATGGTCGAGCAGAACGCGCTGGATGCGCTCAAGGTGTCTGACCGCGCCTATGTGCTGGTCGATGGCCAAAACCACTTTGAGGGCAACGCTCGTGCGCTGATGGATGACCCGCAGATCCGCGCGCTGTTTCTGGGTGGCCGCACCGAGGCAATCACTTAACGGCCAACGCCTGAAATTTTCCCCACTTTGCACATCTTGTTCTTGCACGTTTACTCAACCCGAAAGGAAATTCACCATGTCCATTGTTCTACCCCGTCGCCGCATCCTCACCACAGGCATGGCCCTGGGTGCCGGTCTGGCGTTTTCGCCCCTGGTGCGCGCGCAGGCCGGCCCGATCAAGCTCGGCACGCTCACGCCGCTGACCGGCTCGGGCGGCCCCTACGGCCCGGCCATGGTGACCACCGTGAAGGCGGTCATTGATGAAGTGAATGCTGCCGGTGGCGTGCTGGGCCGACAGCTCGTGCTGGTATCAGAAGACGATCAGACCAGCCCCGAAGCGGGTGTGCGCGCCGCGCGCAAGCTGATTGACGTGGACAAGGTCTCGGCCATCATGGGCACCTGGGCCTCATCCGTGACCACGGCCGTGGCCCCCCTGTGCTGGGAATCCAAAACGTTTTTGTCTACCGTGTCGGGCGCGGATTCCATCACCGGCCTGCCACACCTGGGGTATCTGGTGCGCACCCAGCCCAACACCACCTTGCAAGGCCGCAAGTTTGGCGAGTTCGCCGTTGAGCAGGGCGCGAAAAAAGTCTTCTTCATGTCGCCGCAAACCCCGTTCTTCCAGAGCCAGCTGGCCAGCATGAAGGCCGCGATTGAGAAGGCCGGTGGCCGCATCGAGTCGCTGGTGTATGACGATAAGAAACCATCGCTGCGCACCGAGGTGGACACCGCACTGCGCTCTGCGCCCGACTTGATTGTGCTGGGCGGCTACACGCCCGACACCACGGTGCTGCTGAAAGACCTGTTCCGCGCCAGCTACAAGGGCAAGCTGCTGGGCTTTGGCTATTCGGTCAACCAGAAGCTGATCGAAGCGCTGCCTGGCGAAGTGGCCGAAGGCATCTTCACGCTGTCGCCCTCGTCGGACGCCGGCTCGGCAGCCTACAAGCGCGTGGCCGAAATCACAAAGCAAGCCAGCCCCGATCCGTATAGCTGCCAGGTGTATGACCACATCAGCTTGATCGTGCTGGCCATGGCCGAAGGCAAGGGCGCTACCGGCACCACCTTGAAAGACCACATCCGCGCCGTGGCGCAAGGCGGCGGCGACAAGGTGGAGTCGGCCCTGGCTGGCCTCAAGCAGCTGGCTGCCGGCAAGAAGATTGACTACGCCGGTGCGTCCGGCCCGTGCGACTTCACCGACGTGGGAGACATCACCGACAGCAAATTCCTTTACCAGCAAGTGAAGGGCGGCAAGCTCGCCAACCTGAAGGTCGCCTGACCGCCACACAAGCCTATCGGTTGCCCACTACCCATGACTCATGTTTGAACCCCTGCTTCAGGCTGTGCTGAACGGCCTGGTGTCCGGCACCATATTGACCCTGCCGGCCATGGGCTTCAGTGCCATCTTTGCGGTGCTGCGCTACCCCAGCTTTGCTGTGGGCGCGCTGGCGTCGTTTGGCGCCTATGCAGGCTGGCTGGCCAACACACGCTGGGGCTGGCCAGCCGAGGCCGCCATTCCGGTGGCTTTTGTAGTGGCGGCGGGTGTGGGCACGCTGGCCGAATGGGTGGCCATCCGCCCACTGGAGAAATCTGGCGCGCTGATGATGTCGGTGGCGTCACTGGCCTTGAGCTTCTTGCTGGAAAACCTGTTGCGCTTCAGCTTCGGCAATGACCTCAAGGGGTTCGAGCTGGCACTGCTGCGTGACATCACCTTCGGACCATGGCGCATAGGCCCGCAGCAGCTCAAGAACATGGCGCTGGCACTGGGCGTAATGCTCGCGGTGTGGGCGTTCTTGCGCCTCAGCAACACGGGCCGCGCCATGCGCGCGGTGGCCGACAACCCCGACCTGGCACGCCTGCGCGGCATACGCCCCGCGCGCGTAGCGCTGATCACCGTGGCCGTGGGCAGTGGCCTGGCCGGCATTGGCGGCATGCTGATTGGGCTGGATACGTCCATCGACCCGCTCACCGGCACGCGGCTGATGCTGTCCATCTTTGCCGCTGCCGTGCTGGGTGGGCTGGGTTCGATACCTGGTGCGGTGGCAGGCGCGATGATCATCGGCGTGGTGGAAGAGCTGACGGTGTTTGCACTGTCTCCCGCCTATCGCACGCCAGTGGGGTTTCTGGTGATTCTGCTGGTGCTCACCTGGCGGCCCAGTGGCTTGTTTGCCCATCGCGCGGAGGCCTGATGCCATGCTGAACTACGTCATTTTCATCCTCACCATTGCGGGCATCTACGCCATCCTGGCGCAAAGCCTGATGTTGAGCTGGGGCATGGGCGGCATCGTCAACCTGGGGCTGGCAGGCTTCTTTGCCATTGGTGCTTACACATCGGCCATGGCCACCAAGTGGGGTGGGCTGCCCATCCCATTGGGCCTGGTGCTGGCCATGCTGGCGGCGGCGCTGGCGGGCCTGGTTGTTACTTTCTCGACCCTGCGGCTGCGCGACGACTACCTGGCCATCATCACGCTGGGCTTTGCCGAGGTGCTGCGCATTGTGGCCAACAACGAAGTGCGCCTGACGGGCGGGTCCGACGGCATCTCGGGCATACCCGGCGGGCTGCCGCGCTCCAGCGGCATGACCTATGCGCTTGTGTGGCTGGGCATTGTGACGGTGCTGGCGCTTGTAAACTTTGCGGCCCTGCGCAGGCTGGCCACATCGCCCTGGGGCCGGGCACTGCGCGCCATTCGCGACGACGCCGTGGTGGCGGCCGTGGCGGGTAAACGCGTCACGCGCGTGAAAGCGCAGGCCTTTGCGCTGTCCACCGCCATGGCGGGTCTGGCTGGGGCACTTTTTGGGCACTTTGGCTCGTATGTGGCACCCGACATGTTTCAGCCGCTGATCACCATCTACATCTTTCTGGCCGTAACCCTGGGTGGCAATGGCCGCCCGGCCGGTGCCGTGCTGGGCGCCTATGTGCTGGCGGCCTTTCTGGAGCTGACGCGCTTTGGTGCCGAGCAACTGGGCGGCATCACGCCCGTACAAGGCGCTGCCGCACGCGAGATCACCGTGGCCGTGGCCTTGCTCATCCTGATGCGGCTGCGCCCGGCCGGCCTGCTGCCTGAACTTAACCAGAAAGCCAAACCATGACACACCCCCTGACCACCCCCGATGCGCTGGCGCTTGCCACCGCGCTGGCGCAAGCCAAAGAACCTGCCGATGTGTACCGCGCCGTGGAGCGACTGGTGGCGCACGGCCCCGGTGCCAAGCTTTTCACGCTGCTGGTGCTGACCCAGGACGGCCAGGCCGTGCAGCGCGTGTATTCCAGTAACGAGCAAGCCTACCCGCTGGCGGGACAGAAGCGCATGGGCCCCACGCCCTGGGGCGACCTGGTGCTGACGCGCCGCCAGACCTTTCTGGGCCGCAATGCCGAAGACATCCGCTGGGCCTTCCCCGACCATGAGCTGATCGCCAGCCTGGGCTTGGCCAGCGCCATCAATATCCCCATCGTGGCCATGGGTCGCGTGCTGGGAACGCTCAACGCGCTGGATGTGGCGGGCCACTACAGCGACAGCGATGTGCAGGTCATGCAGGCGATTTCGCCGGTGCTGGCGGTGCCTTATTTGCGGGAGTTGGGTGGGTTTTGAGTTGGATTGCCCAATGAGATGAGTGGTAGGCCTCGTATTTATTGAATAGTTTGCTATTGAAATAGAGGTCTTCCGGTGATTCCAGAAGGTCTGTAAGCGCTGCTTCCCCGGTTCTTTGCATCGGTTGTTTAATTCGCAAAAACACATATACTTCCACATATACGCACCAAATCGCTGGCTAGGAGGTATCACCATGGCACAAATCACGCTTTATCTGGACGATGCGACCCAGGCCTTGGTAGAACAGGCTGCGCAGGCCACTGGCGTTTCAAAAAGCCGCTGGGTGGCGGACATCATCCGCAAATACGCCGCCCACGAGTGGCCCCAAGATTGCCTGGCGTTTGCCGGCATTTTTGCCGACTTCCCCCTGCGCGAACAAAGCATGACGTCAGTCACACCTGATGTCACACGCATTGGTTTTTGAGGGTCTGTGATGCTTGTCCTGGACAGCAACACCATCAGCTACTACTTTCGCGGCGACCCTCGGGTCGTGCCCCGCCTGCAAGCCTTGCGGCCCGCAGAGATTGGCGTGCCTTCCGTTGTGGAATACGAGCTGCGCTATGGGCTGCTGCGTATGTCAAACGAGGCCGCAGCCGCGCGGCTGGCGGCGTTGGCGCGGTTGCTACAACCCATGCAGCTTTTACCTTTTGACAGTGAATGTGCTGCCCTCGCCGCCCGTATCCGCGTTGAGCTTGAGGCCGTGGGCACGCCCATTGGCCCGCACGATACGCTGATTGCCGCCACGGCCATGCGCCATCAGGCCACTCTGGTGACGCGCAATGTCCGGGAGTTCTCGCGGGTTGCAGGTTTGCAGTGGCTGGATTGGCACGACACCAAATAAACGCTAACCCGGTGCCAACCCTTTCCGGGCCGCAAAGCCGACGATATCGGCTGCGCTTGTGCTGCAATCTAACTCTGGGAACTGTTTGATCTTTCCTCCATCTAGTGAGATAGTCAGCCCCACTTTCCACCCCCAACAACAGGAGACAACCCGTGATTCCAAACCTTCCCCTCTCAAAACTCGCAGCATCCATCGCCCTAGCCTGCGCAGCAGCCTTCACCGCCCTTCCTGCAGCCGCTCAATCAACAGCTCCCGCGCCAGAAATCAGCCTGGCACGGCTTGATTGCGGCACGCCCGTGCTCAATCTGGTCGCCCGCTTTAACGACGCCTGGGCCTTCACCGACAACCGGGTGATGTTCACCTTCAGCTGCTACCTCATCAAGCGGGGTGACGAGTACTTTCTGTGGGATACCGGCCACGCCTTGACTGCCGGAGCACCCGCTCCCAAGGTGAGCATCGTGGACCAGCTGGCGCAGATCAACGTCAAGCCCGAGCAAATCAAATATGTGGGCATCAGCCACTACCATGCGGACCACACAGGCCAGGTGGCCTCTTTCCCCGGTGCCACGCTGCTGATCGGCAAGGGCGACTGGGACGGCATCACCGCGCCCAAGCCCAATGTGGGTGCCAACGTGGCCCCGTTCGCGCACTGGATCAGCGGTGGCGGCAAGATGGAGGCGCTGCCGGGTGACAAGGATGTTTTTGGCGATGGCTCGGTGGTCATCATCAACACGCCCGGCCACACGCCCGGCCACCACAGCCTGCTGGTGCAGCTCAAGGGTATAGGCAACGTGCTGATCACGGGCGACCTCACGCACTTCCAGGAGAACTATGCGAACAACGGCGTGCCCGGCTTCAACTTCCACCGGGGGGACTCGCTGGCGTCACTGGACCGCTTCAAAACTGCAGCAGCCAACCTGAAGGCCACGGTGATCATCCAGCACGATGCGCGGGATGTGGCCAAGCTGCCGGTATGGCCAGCTTCGGTGAAGTGATGGTAGACCTCGTGCTTATTAGATAGTTTGCTTCTAATTTTGTAGCTTCGGCGAAAACTTCCGGGCGATTGGCATCGAAAAAAAAGTGCATCAGCCGCTGGCACAACCATTGCTCCAGCCAGCGTTAGAGTCCGGGTTTGGCCTATCACTTCGTATTTTACGAAGTGTGTTTCTCAGTAATGCTGCTTTTCCATGCGCATTTTGAGGCCTATCCTTGTGCTTGTTCTTTCACCTCCAAGGAGATTTACATGAAGCACCTGCTTTCAATGCTGGCCGTGGTTTTTACCCTCGGCCTTTCCACCGTGGCCATGGATGCCGACGCCGCTAAACGCATGGGCTCCGGCAAATCCCTGGGCACGCAACGCCAGGCGACGCCGGACAAAGCACCCACGGCTGCCCCGCAATCCACTGCCGCAGCACCGGCGGCAGGGGCTACCGCTGCAAGCCCATCCCGCTCATGGATGGGCCCGGTTGCAGGTCTGGCTGCGGGCCTGGGTCTGGCTGCGTTGGCGTCCCACATGGGCTTTGGCGACGAGTTGGCGTCGATGGTGATGATGGGCTTGCTGGCCGCAGCGATCATGGTGGCAATTGGCTTCGTGATGCGCAAACGCGCCGCTGCCAAGTTGGCCTCGTCGGCAAGACCAGATGGCTTGCAGTATGCGCATGTGGGCACCGGAAATGCAGCCCCTGCCAACCGACTTGAGCAAAATGTGCCCGCCTACAAGGTGTCCATGCCGCCAGCGGGCGACAGCGGCAGCCGCTCGGGTATTGGCTCCGGCATCGCTGCGAACAACGTCAGCCGGATTCCCGCAGACTTTGACACCGCAGGCTTCGAGCGCAATGCCAAGGTCAACTTCATCCGCTTGCAGGCGGCCAATGATGCGGGTGACCTGAACGACATCCGCCAGTTCACGACGCCAGAAATGTTTGCCGAGCTGAAGCTGGAGTTGGCCGAACGCGGTGCTGCGACCCAGAAAACCGACGTGGTGAGCATCGACGCCCAGGTGATCGAGGTGGATGAAGACGCAGATCGCTACCTGGTTAGCGTGCGTTTCACCGGCGTGATTCGCGACGGCACCAGTGAGCCGGATGATTCATTCGACGAAGTCTGGCACTTGATCAAGTCAAAGCAGGGCCAAAGCGGTTGGCTTTTGTCCGGCATCCAGCAAAGGGCACCCGACGGGATGACTCAGTAAAGCACACCCCGGCCGGGCCGCGGACTTACTCCGCAAAAGAATAACGATTCTTGTTTTTCTTGGCCCGGTACATCGCCTTGTCAGCACTGTTGATCAAGGCATCCGCTGTGGTGCCATTTTCGGGGAAGATTGAAATTCCCACACTGGCGCTGATACGGGTGTTGATAGTGAGGTCGTCGACAGAGACAGTGCAAGGCGATTGAATCGACTCGAGGATTTTTTCTGCCACAGTTGACAGGTCTTGCTTGTCTTTGACCTCCGTCAGCAGATACAAAAACTCATCGCCGCCGTGTCGGCTGATGGTGTCATCGTCCCGCACAGATTGTGAAAGCCGGGACGCCACCGCCTGCAAGACGCCGTCGCCTGCGGCGTGCCCATGGGTGTCGTTGATTGCCTTGAAATCATCCAGGTCAATGAACATCACCGCCAGGCTCCATCCGTGTCGGCGGGCCTGCGCCAAACCGTGTTCCAGCCGGTCATTGAACAAGACTCGGTTGGGCAGCCCGGTCAATGGGTCATGAACAGCATCGCGCCGGGCCGCCTCCGCCCGTTCCTTGACTGCCTCCAGTTTGAACTCAAGAATATGACGCGCGCGGACTTCGTTTTTCAGATCAACATTCACGTCGGCGAGCTTGTCGGCGGCTTCCTGGACTTTTTCTTCAACGGCTTCATTTTGTACGAGCACTTTTTCCATGCTTTCAAGCGGGTTCGCGCTCTCCAGACCCTCCTTTAAATCTGCATTGACCGAGGATAAATCCTGGGCGGCTTCCTCCACCAGCGCCTTCACTTCTTCAGTCTGCCCCAAGGCTTTCGCTATGGGTTTGGGCGGCTTTTTTTGAGCCGGTAAATTCGTGTCTGGATTGGTTTTCATTGAGGTGTTGTTACCCAAGTTAATTATGCTGTTGGCACCCCAGTCTCCGGAAATCCGTTGGGTCAGTCTGTGCGCTGCCCCACATAGTACGCCCCGGGTCTGGCCAAAGTCGGATGCCGCCGCACCTGTGGAACGGGTCTTTTTGCCTTTCAGATGGAAAAATAAGTGCCATTGGATCGTTAGCACGCGCCATGGAAAATCCAAAAAGGAATGGATGGAGCTTGAGTATTTTCCAATCCAGGTATGAGCCTGAAGGGCAGTCCGGTCTTTAACTTATTCCTGATGGCTTGATCGGGTTG
>JANOAP010000595.1:0-5501 GCA_031411175.1 Rhodoferax sp.
CAACCCGATCAAGCCATCAGGAATAAGTTAAAGACCGGACTGCCCTTCAGGCTCATACCTGGATTGGAAAATACTACCATCCATCGGGGTATGGATTCAATTCATCAAGTGGGCTGGCAAGGCGCCGCCAGTGGATTGGTGGAATAGCGTCGCAGCAAGCCCAATTCTTCACCGGGTGCCACAAAAACGGCCAGATCAGCATCCAGTTGAACCAAATAACGACTTGAAGTGTTGCCGCCTCCTGTTATTGTCACAACCGAGTTCAGCGGCCCGGGTGTCAGCGTTGAAGATGAGCTGCCACAGGTTGTAGCGGTAGCGCGGCTACCGGCTTTCAATACGCCGCCCACAAAATTGACCGCCGCCAAATTGGACGTAGAAGAGTTACTGAGAATGTTGCGGCTGGTAGCACTCCATGCACCAACAAGACTCGCCGCATTGATGGCACTGCTACCTACCCGCGATGCATACACAGCACCCGTACGATTGGGCAGCGACGCAGACGTGAAAACAATATCGCCCGTCATCGAAACACCTGAGGTACCAAACTTGCGGGGGACGAAGAGCCCGTTCACACCATTTGCGGCGCCTCCGGTAATTGGCTGTGATTGCGAGGCGGCAGCTACCATACGAATCAGGTTGCGACTGGCCGGGTCGTCAAATGTTGCGACGATATCCAGACCGTTGGCACAGGTCGCACTGTAGACGAACCCTTCACAGATCCTTCCGGTGCCGTTCGCGTTCAGGTTGAAAATGCCTCCGCTGACGTCAGGGTTGGCACCCGTGCTGACGGCGGCCGCCAAGATTCCGAACCCGTATTGCCCTGCGAACTCAGACATGTCCGTGGACGTGCTCTTGGCATCGTTGAACCGTATGCCATTGAATATCGAGTCTTTCACTGCGCCACCGGTGCCCACGGCCAATGGCAATGTGCCGTTCAACTGACCCGAGGTCGACACAAAGAAATTGCCTTGCGTTGCGCGAACCGCCGTTGCCACGCCATTTACACCCACCACTTTGTAGCCGCCCACGCCGGTCGTGTCCCTTTGAATATTCAAAGTGCCCGTTGAGTTGGCAATGCCGAACTGCGAGCGCAGAACGGTCCAGGTCAACGTGCCGGCAGCCGACGTAGCGGACGGAAACTTCATGCTGACTTTGACGAACTCGCCGTCGCCAGCGGCACCGCCGCCATCTGCCGAGCCACCGTCTGCACCCACATCGCCCGACCAGAGGCCTGTACCACCGCCCAGCAAGGTGCCGGTGAACGTATCGGCCAAACCGAGTGCCAACGCGGTCGAGGCGGGTGGTGTGGGTGTCGTTGCAGCCGGTGCGGTAGCCGTGCCACTGCCACCACCACCGCATGCGGTAAGCCCGGAAACCAGCGCAACCACCAGGGCAGATGCGTATTTTGAGTTAACTGACATTGACTGTTTCTCTCTGTGTTTATAAAAAATGAACCTGAGCGTGCAGGACGGCATCATCCAGGTACCGTGCCAGTCTGTCTGGCAGGTGGGTTATCGCAGGGCTTGTGCAAATGACACCAACTCCTGCCGTTCGTTTTGTTCGTAGCGGCCATTGCGCAGACGAACCTTGATCTCATGGGCGACATCCGCCGCTACGCCGGGAGCAACCCAGATATTGCGCTCCAGTGCCGCGCCAAGCTCCATGTTGAAGCCACGGGCCTCAATCTTGAAAGCGTCAAAAGTACCCGCGGGCACGGTAATGCGCTCCAGACCAACGACCTTCAAATCATATTGAAAGGTGTAGCTGACGCCACCGGCACGCGACTGCTTGAAGCGGGTTTGCCACTTCTTCCCGACGAAGAGATCGGCCGGGTAAAACTGCCGTGGCGTGCTGAATGCCCCACGCTGATTGGTGGTGGTATTACCCATTAAATCACTGGCAAATTCACCGTTGTTGTAAATCACTCGCTCGGCTTCGCTGTCAACCTGTGTGACCTTCATGACCAATGGCTTCTCAGACTGATTGAATTGATCAACAACGCGGATATTGAACTCGTCGCCCACGCTGAACCTGCGTTGGTGTTCGGCGTATCCCTTGGAAAACGGTGTGGGCGGCAACACAAGTGGCGCAGGAGCAGGCGCGACAGCCACAAGCAGTGCCTGCTTTTCTGCGGCGATGCGCGCAATCTCCATTTGCTGGGCGCTCGCTGCAAGCGCCAGTTCAATGCGAGTCTGTTCGGCCTTCAATGCAAGGGCGCGTTCCGCGGCTTCCCTTTCCTGCTGCTGGGCCTGCAAGCGCTGCACCTCGGCCAGCGCGGCCTGGGCCTTTTTCTCGCTTTGTTGGATGGCCTCCACCTGCGCAGCGGTCTCTGCGGCTTTTCTAGCCAACGCGACCAGGGCAGCGGCCTCCTCGGAAGCCTTCTGGCGGCGAGCCTCCTGTTGCGCCTCTTCGACCCGGACCAGGCGCATACGCTCCGCCTCCGCGCGTTGAGCCATCAGTTGCTTTTCCTCGATCTGCGCCGCCAGTCGGTGGGCGGCCTCATCACGGGCAGCCATTTCTCCGGCGGTTTTTGTCGCAGTTTGCATTGCCAGCGACATGCGCTGAGACTCTCGCTCCGCCATGGCGGCCAGCAGCCTGCTCAGCCTCGACTGAGCCAATTCGCTGGCACTGCCACTTGGGTATTCACGGATGAAGCCTGCCAGCACTTCCGGGTCGGTATTTCCCCTGACGCGAAGCCATGCGGTCATTTCCCTCTCCAGCAACTGATCCCGCTCTGCCTCTGACAAAGCCGACCGGGAACGCAACGGAAACAGGTATAAGTCTTCTTCCAGAGAGGTGCTTTCCCAGGGGATTTGTGCGCCTTTGGACGCCATGCGCACGCTCAGGCGTACACGCTTGAAGGCGTCTTCCAGACGCGTGCCGGGCACCGCGAACTCTCGTAACAGATATCCGGTGTACAGCCCGTTCTGCCCTTCGCCGTCCTGGGCCACGTTGCCCGGTGCCGTGGCATATGCCAGCAAACTACCCACAGGCGCATCAAACTGGCTCAGCCCTTTGGCGGGCGGCTTGAAAGTACCGGCAAAGGGGTCGTCACGGCAGGCATCCAGAATTACGAGGAAACTGCGCCCCTGGGCCTTGTCCATGTAACGAAGCAGATTGCTGACATCCACCGTTTGCCGGGGTACTTCGGCTGCGGTTTTGATGTTGGCAGATACGGGAACCAGATAGTTGCGCCAGTCTTGCTGCAGGCCATGCCCCGCGTAATAGAACAGCCCGAATTTGACCTTGGGGTCACTGATGGCTTTCCCGAACCGGTCGACCGCCGCCTGGAGCTGGGTCAAATCCGTATCGAGCTGCCGGTCCACCCGAAAGCCGGCTTTGGTCAGCAGCGCAGCCATGGCGGTGGCGTCATTGTGGGGATTGATCAGGGGTGCAGAGGCGTAAGCTGAATTGCCAATCACCAAGGCCACACGATCCTCTGCCCATGCGCCAGTCATGCAGACAAGTGAACCCCAGACCAGTGAGAAAAAGAGTTTGAACGGCACGCGAACCAACAATCTGTAGCGGTGAAAACCGACAAACGTAACAATTTGTCAGTTAGAGCATATCGCGAATTTGCAGGTTGCGCGTCTGCTGCGACAGTTGATTTACGCCACCGTGCGATCCTGGGCAGATTTGTCACTCTTTTTGAGTACGAAACCTCCGAGTGGATCACTCAAACACTCAGGTCCGTGCCAGCCGTAGCCCTGGCTCCTCTTCAAGCATCACCTCAGCCGCCCAAACCCTGAGCTTGGCTGCATCAGCCCGCAGAACCTCCTGCTTGACCGTCAGGATTTGGGCTGGATGCATTGAAAAGCTGCGAAGCCCCAAGCCCAACAACAGACGTGTGTAGCTCACGTCACCCGCCATTTCGCCGCACACACTAACGCCCTTGCCCTGGAGATTACATTCGGCGATGGTTTCAGCCACCAGGCGGAGCACGGCCGGGTGCAGGGGGTCATACAGATGTGCCACGGATTCATCCGCGCGGTCGATGGCCAGCGTGTACTGGATCAAGTCATTGGTGCCGATGGACAGGAAATCAAAATACTTGAGGAACAGCTTGAGCGTTAGCGCGGCAGCGGGAATCTCGATCATCGCGCCCAACTGCAAGGGCCCATAGGCCACACCCCGGTTGTCCAGCTCGGCGCGGGCAAAGTCCAGCAGCGACATCGTCTGGCGGATTTCGCTGCCATGCGCCAACATGGGAATCAGCAGGTTGACCTGACCGTGCAGGGCAGCGCGCAAAATGGCCCGCAATTGGGTGAGAAACATGGCGGGGTCGGCCAAGCTCCAGCGGATCGCGCGCAAACCCAGGGCAGGGTTCAGGTGGGCGTCATCGTGCTGGGACTTGTCGAGCGGCTTGTCAGCGCCAATATCAACGGTGCGGATGGTCACGGGCAGACCCTGCATCCCTTCAATGGCGCGTTTGTAGGCCTGGTACTGCTCTTCCTCATCAGGGAGCTTGCCCTGTCTGCCCATGAATAGAAATTCGCTGCGAAACAGGCCTACGCCCACGGCCCCGGACTTGACAGCGCCCAGTGCGTCTTCCGGCATTTCGATATTGGCCAGCAGCTCGATCCGCTGGCCATCCATGGTGACGGCCGGCGTATGCAGCAGACGGCTCAGGCGGCCGCGTTCCAGCTCGCCCTGGCGCTGCTTGAAGCCGTACTCAGCCAGGATGATGGGCGAGGGATCAACAATCACCACGCCGGCGTCGCCATCGATGATGATCCAGTCGTCCTGACGCACGAGCTGACTGGCCTGACGCGCGCCCACCACAGCGGGGATGTCCATGCTGCGCGCCACGATGGCCGTGTGGGAGGTCTTGCCGCCCACGTCGGTGATGAAGCCGGCAAACACGCTTTGTTTGAACTGCAACATGTCCGCCGGCGACAGGTCATGCGCCACCAGCACCAGCGGAACATCGACCGTGTCATCCAGCAGCAGGTCCTGGGATTGCTTGCGCACGGTGCGTGTTTTGGGTTGCGCGATAGGCGATGCCACGCCTTTCATGGCGCGCAGGACTCTTTCGGCAATCTGTTCGAGGTCGGCCTTGCGCTCGCGCAGGTACTCGTCCTCCATCTCGTCAAACTGGCGGGCAATGACTTCAAGCTGCGTTGTCAAAGCCCATTCGGCGTTGTAGAGCCGGTCGGTAATCCAGTGCTTCACGCCGCTGATCAGCTCTTCGTCCTGAAGCAGCATCAGGTGCACATCGAGCAGGGCCGCCAGTTCGTGCGGCGCTTCCTTGGGCCCCATGTGGGTGATGCTTTTCTGAAGCCGGTGAATTTCATCCACCACGGCATTGCGGCCCACGCGCACACGGTCAATCTCGCTATCGACCTGGCTGGCCTCCACGAAATAATGCGCCACATCCACGCGACTCGACGCCACCAGCACCGCCCGCCCAATGGCGATGCCGCGGGCCACAGCGAGACCGTGGATGGCAAATGTCACTCACCTTCTCCGAACTTGTCGTTGATCAGGGCCAGGAGCGCATC
>JANOAP010000596.1:0-6232 GCA_031411175.1 Rhodoferax sp.
CCTGGGCCTGAGCGTCATCGCCGAGGGTGTAGAGACCGAGGCGCAACGTGATTTTCTGGCTGCCCAGGGTTGCAACGCCTACCAGGGCTACCTGTTCAGTCGGCCCCTGGCGGCCAAAGATTTTGAAGCGTTCGTGGCCAGCCGGTCGCCGCTTGCGGCCTGACGGCCCCGATTTTCCCCGCGCGTACCCAACAAGGAGTTTTCATGAATTACCGCCAACTCGGCAAAAGCAATCTGCAAGTATCAAGGCTTTGCCTGGGCACCATGATGTTTGGTGACCAGACGCCAATCGATGAAGCCCGCGCCATCGTGGCAGATGCCCATGCGCATGGCGTGAACTACATTGATACGGCTGATGTCTACACGAGGGGCGCGTCCGAGACCATGCTGGGCACGCTGCTCAAAGGCGCGCGTCATGATTGGGTGCTGGCTACCAAGCTTGGCAACACCATGTCGTCACGCGTGAACGAGGGCCATTTTTCCCGCAGCTGGATGCTGCGCGAGATTGATGATTCGCTCACGCGCCTGCAGACGGACTATGTGGACATTCTTTACATGCACCGCGACTTCAATGGCATGGACCTGGAAGAGCCACTGCGTGCGCTGGATGCGATGCTGCGCGCTGGCAAGATCCGCTACTGGGGTGTCTCCAATTTTCGCGGCTGGCGAATTGCCGAGGCTGTGCGGGTGGCGGCCCAGATCGGCATGCCCGCGCCCGTGGTGTGCCAGCCGTATTACAACTTGCTGAACCGCATGCCCGAGGTCGAGGTGCTGCCGGCTTGTGCCCACTATGGCATTGGCGTGACGCCCTACAGCCCCATTGCGCGCGGTGTGCTCACTGGCAAGTACCCTCCTGGCCAGACGCCCGACCCGGCCACGCGCGCCGGTCGTGCAGACAAACGCATGGTCGAGACCGAGTTTCGCGAAGAGTCGCTGGTCATCGCGCAGACCTTGCAGCTGCATGCACAGGCACAAGGTATCAGCTTGGCGCAATTTGCGACAGCCTGGGTGCTGGCCAACCCGATTGTGAGCTCAGTGATTGCCGGGCCGCGAACCCTGAAGCAGTGGCAGGACTACATGCCTGCGCTGCGCTACGCGGTGACGGCAGCTGATGAAGCTTTGGTCGACAGCTTTGTGAGGCCGGGGCACCCGTCCACACCCGGCTATACCGACCCTGGCTACCCGTTGAATGGTCGGGTGCACGCCACGGCGGAGGTCAAGAGATAAAAATCGCTGTGAGTCCATGTGTTTACTTTTGGCGCTGGCGAATGACCATGAAGAAAAACCGTCTGGACCCGTGCTTATGCGCGTTTGCACGCGTCAATGACAATGCGTGCGAAGTTCGGGCCATCGTCTTCTTGCAGGAAGTGCCCGCCACGTAGCGTGGTGTGAGGCTGCCCTTTGGTGCCAGGCACGCGCTGCAGGAACTCACGGTCAACGCCCCTGGTGATGGGGTCACCATCGCTAAAACAGCAGATGAAGGGCTTTTCCCAGTGGTCAAATACCTGCCAGGCGCGGTGGTTGTCGGCGCTGCCCTCGGGGCTGTAGTTGGACACTGGCACCAGAGACGGGTAGATGCGCGCAGCGGCCTTGTATGCATCACTGGGAAAGGGTGCGTCGTACGCAGCACGTTCGGCGGTGGCGAGCCAGTGGCGCGTGCCAGCCTGCACGATCCAGCCGATGGGGAATACCGGGCTGTAACGCGAGAACGCACGCCAGATGTGAAAGGCCGCGCCGATCTGGGTCTGATCTGTCGGCAGGGCACCGTTGCCGAGTACCACTTGCGCAAAGCGTTCGGGCATTTCGGCCACCAGGCGCAGCCCAATCAGCGAGCCCCAATCCTGGCACACAAGGGTGACGTCGCGCAGGTCCAGCGACTCCATCCAGGCGCGTATCCACGCCACCTGGCCAGCGTAGCTGTAATCGGTTGGCGCTGCCGGCTTGTCGGACTTGCCGAAGCCGATCAGGTCGGGTGCCAAAACACGCAGGCCGGCGGCTGCAACGGGTGGAATCATGTGGCGGTACAAGTACGACCAAGTGGGCTCGCCGTGCAGCATCAGCACGGGCTTGGCATCGCTCGGGCCTTCGTCCACGTAGTGCAGGCGCAGGTCAGAGTTGATCTGGTGGTAATGCGGTGTGAACGGGTAGTCGGGCAGGTTTGCAAAACACGCGTCGGGGGTACGTAGGACTTTCATCGTTTACTCCTCAGGGTCGGGTTCGTGGTTTGGGTTAGCGCCTGCCGCGCTGCCGCAGTTCCAGGTGAGTCCATAGCGCGCCGACCAGGTCCAGCAGGCCCAGCGCCAATATCAGCTTGGGCAACCAGCCTATGGCCACCATCACCAGCAGAGCAGGCAGGATCGACGCCCGCAATAGCACAGAAAAACGCATGTACAGGCGACCATCACTGACAGCGGCGACAGCGTACCCGGCTGCATAGCCCATCATGGCGACACCCAGCAGGCGGGTCATCACCAGTGTGCTGCTGTGTGGCGTTGCGCCGTCGTTAAGGACGCCGGCAAGTAGCTGGGGGGCGAAAAGGTTGGTAACGGCGGCGGCCAGTGTGATGGCGGCCCAGCACCATATGCTGTAGGCAGGTTTCATGGGTTGGCTTCTTTTCGCATACGCCGATTATTGGCGGGCGCCAAGGGCAGCGCGATGTCCCTTTGCGACAGCTGCCTGTCAATTTCTGCCAAACCGGTGATTACCCGTAGCTGGATAGCGAGGGCCGGTGCATACCCTGATGGACACTATGTGCATTCACGTATGACCCTTGCAGCCGTAGATTCGAGAATTGCCGCATGACAAAACACACCACAGCTGACGGGTACGCCGTTGAGCGTCTACGCGCCTTGCCAAAGGCCGAAGTACATCTCCACCTAGAGGGTTGCTTTGAGCCAGCCATCATCGAACAATGGGCTCGCCTGGAAGGCGTCGCCTTGCCCCGCCCCCGGGAAGACCTGCTGAAGTTCTCGGGTCTGGAGGATTTTCTGACGTTTCTCGATCTGGCCTGCGGCCTGGCATCGACCCGCGAGCGCCTGGCCGAGTTGAGCTACGGATTGAGCCAACGCCTTGCTGAAAATGGAACCGGCTACGCCGATGTGATCTTCAACCCAACGCACTGGCACGCCTGGCATGGCCGTCTGGCCGACATGCTCGACGCCATTCACGCTGGCTTCACCGCGGCCGAGCAGGATGGACTCCCGTCTGTGGGACTTTGCGTCAGCGTGTTGCGCTCCCAATCTGCCAGTGCCGCTGTGGAACTGGTAGACGCGCTCACCACCGTGCGCCACCCCCGCGTCGTGGCCTTGTCGGTCGATGGCAACGAAGCGACGGCGGGTCGCACCGGTCCCCGCTTTGCCGACGCATTCCGCCGTGCCGCTGCCGCCGGATTGCGCCGCACCGTCCATGCGGGTGAATCCAGTGGTCCCGAAGGTATCTGGGATGCTGTGCAGTTGCTCGGCGCTGACCGGATTGACCATGGCGTGCGGGCGATCGAAGACCCGGCGCTGGTGGCCATGTTGGCCGAACGCAAGATTTCACTGGGCGTATGCCCCACTTCCAACCTCGTGCTGGGTGTCTACCCGTCCATGCAGGAGCACCCCATCGAGCGGCTGCGCCTTGCCGGTATTCCTGTTTCTATCAACACCGATGACCCCGCATTGCTGGGTGCCAGTCTGGTGGGTGAATACCAAATGTGCAGAGAGGCTTATGACTGGCCGGACGACGTGACCCGGGCGGTCGCTCGCACGTCCATTGAAGCCAGCTTTGCCAATGCCGACATCAAGAGGAAACTTCTGAAGGCGTTGGAAAGCTGGTAGAAATCTAGGGTTTACCCGGGCCGTCTGATACTGACAAGCAGATGTCAGCAATTGACTTTGCTCGTCAGCATACCAATCTGCATTATGGGTGCCAGTTCGGATTTCCCGAACCAAAGGCGAATCAACATGCAAACATTTGACATCAAAAAACTGGACATCACCCAACTCAACGCATCTGTGGACCGTTTGCTGGCCGTGACCGACAACCCCCGCCACCGTTTCATGCTGATGGCCTATGCCCGTCACCGGGCCCTGGAGCTGGCGGGGCGCTACCCGGAGATCTTCGCACCCGACATGATGGCCCCCGAGGCTGTCTACCACTTCATTTACGGTGGTAACAACATCGTGCTCACAGGGCAGGACCAGATCAAGAGCCTTTACAGCATGTGGGCCCAGACCAACCAGTCGATCTTCTACATCGAGAAGGAAGAAGTGTCGGTCTCCGACCACTACATTACTTCAGTGTCCAATGTCTATCAGCAGGTCTCCGGCAAGACCCTGCGCGACAACAAGTTGCTGGCCATCTTGCCGAAATTCATCAGCCGCAAGCTGGTGGACCATACCCTTGCCAAGGACAACCACAAGGCTGACGACAACGACATGTACCTGTACAGCGCCAAGGGCGTGCAGATGATCTGGCCCTACGATGACCAGTGTCGCTTGATGGGTGAAGACGTATATGAGCCGCTGGAAGCCCAGCACGAGGTGATCAAGATCGAGGCCAAGGATGTGATGACCACTGCGCGGGCGGGCAAACTGTTGGCGTCCATCATTCATCCGCTACCGTCATTTGACGAAATGGTGATTGGCAAGAAGCAAGCACTCGCAGCTTGAACAAATCACGGACCAGGTGTGTACCAGATGGGCGAGCTCCAGGCCCGTTCTTGCACCGTAGGCGGGAAGCCCGACGGGTGGGCCACCCCCAGCTTGAGCGCGTCGTACTGGCTAAAGCGGCACACCGGATTTTCCAACACCCTCACGTAGTAGAAGGCAGCGTCTTTGGCGCGGAAGTCCGGGTCTTGCCAGGTGGTGGCCAACTCGGCTGCCCCTTTGCCGGAGGTGACGCTACAGTCCTGCAAGTTGACTTTGGCGCCGTTGTCGGGGCAGCGGTGGGTTTTGGCGTCGGGCTTGAGTCCGTTCGAGCAGGCCACGTCGTACACCGCTTCTTTGGTGGCATCTCCTTCAACCCAGCCTTTGACGATTTGGATGCGCTGTAGCGGGGCCGAGTTGGCATCGCGCATGGCCCACACCACAAACGCGGGCGACTTGCCAGCAGGCCCGGCCTGCAAGTCGCCACCCATGGGCACGCCTTTGGCGTAAGCGGTCTGCACCATGCCGGGCTGAGTGTGCAGGTCGGCTGGCAAATCAAAGCCGCCGAAAAACCGCACCCGCATGCGGGTGCCACTGGTGCCCCATGATTCACGGCGTTTTAGGCCATCCCAGATGTCTTCACGGGTGTTTTTCTCGGCCCACACGCCCGTCAGGCCGCCGGGGTTGATGCTCGTCGTGGCCAACCCGAGGGACTTGGTGACAATGGTCTCCTTCAGCCCCAAGCGCAGCTCAGGCGTTGAGTCGATGGGCGCGGCGTGGCCGTTGTAGCCTTTTTCGGCAGTGTCGCCAGGCAAGGCGTTGTGGTTGTCAGTGCCACCCACAATGCCCAGCTTGAAGGGGTTGAAGCCCCACTTCTTTTCTTCGGTCAGGCCGCGCTTTAGGACGTTGCGCACCAGGTCGTTTTGCGCCACGCACTGCACGGTATGGATGCCGGTCTTGGGGTCTATCTTGTCTTCTTCACCGGGCTTGCAGGCGCGAAACAGGTTTTCAAATCCACATTCTTCATCGCTGCTACCTACGCCGCGTGCACATTCTGAACTGCCCTTGGCCTGGAAAATTTCCACCAGCGTCTCGTATTTGGCGCGCAGGGCCAGGTTTTCGCGCGTCAATGGGGTGGCATTGGCATTGGTGTCGCCAAACATCAGCCCCCACGAGAAGTTGGAGTTGTGCGGAATGGACAAGGCCTTGCAGGCGCCGGTGCACTGCACGTCCAGCCAGCGCAGCAGGTCTTCGACAAAACCGTCAGCCGCTCCAAAGACAGTGGGCGGTACCTGGGCACCCCGGTAGATCACGTTACGGTGCATCATGCCGCCCCGAATCAGCGTGGGGCTGTATTCAAAACCGATGAAGGTGGTGAACTTGCCGGGCTGGTAGTGCTCGTTGGCGGCGTTCTGAATGTCTTCCCACACGGTGTGGGCGGCATCAATGCACTTGCGGCCATCCGCGCCGCAAGGCCCCTTCAGGTAGCTTGCGGTCTCAGCACCTGTCTGCACATTGGCCTTGAACAGGCGCGGGAACACCAGCAAAATTTTGTAGCGGATGCCCACGCAGTCCAGCGTCCAGTACGAGCCGCTGCCCGGCGT
>JANOAP010000597.1:0-4467 GCA_031411175.1 Rhodoferax sp.
CCTCGGCGTGGCGCATGAGGTCGTCCTGGCACTCTTGCCAAGCCGGGGTTTGCATGGGTTTGATGGCACCCGCACGCAGGGTAAGTTTTTCATTGGGAATGACCAGACCGTAGTCCACGCCGATTACGCGGCCAAAACCGCGGCAGGTTTCGCAGGCACCCACCGCCGAGTTGAAGGAGAACATGGACGCAATGGGGTCGGTGTAGCGGATGTCACTGTCTGCGCAGTGCAACCCAGTCGAGAATTTCCAGAGGTTCGTTTCATCCGTTCGCGTTGAGCTTGTCGAAATGCCTTCGACAGGCTCAGGCCGAACGGTATCCAATACATACACCGTCATGCGCCCACTGCCATGTTTCAGCGCCACCTCAATCGCCTCCAGCACACGCGACCGCTCGGCCGTGGCGAGGCGGAAGCGGTCGGCCACCACGTCCAGCACTTTGCGTGGCCCGGTCACACTGGCTACCTCGCGCTGGGCCTGCACCTTGGTGAAGCCGCTCACGGACAGCCACTGTTCGATCTCCTCGGGTGTGGTGCTGGCAGGCAACTCCACCGGGAAAGTCAAAGCCAAACGTGCCTCGGGGTTGGCCGCCACACGCGCTTGCAACTGCGCATAAATCGTCTCCGGCGTGTCGTGTCTTACTGCTTGGGCCGTGTCACGATCAAACAACTGACCTGCGCGTGCAAACAGCAGTTTCAGATGATCGTTCAACTCGGTCATGGTGCCCACGGTTGAGCGGCTGGAGCGCACGGGGTTGGTCTGATCGATGGCAATCGCCGGGGGCACGCCTTCGACCTTGTCCACGGCAGGTTTGTCCATTCGGTCCAGAAACTGGCGGGCGTAAGCTGAAAACGTCTCCACGTAGCGCCGTTGCCCTTCGGCGTAGAGCGTGTCAAACACCAGGCTGGATTTGCCCGAGCCGCTGGGGCCGGTGACCACCGTCAACTCACCGGTCCGAATGTCCAGGTCGAGGTTTTTGAGGTTGTGCTGGCGCGCGCCGCGAATGCGGATGATTCCCTGGGGCATGGCTTGGTGTCTTTCCTATAGAGGCCAGACATTCTAGGCAGTGCCGCCGCCTAAGTGACGCGTGTGGTTAAGCCCGACTCAAGATCTATTCAGCCTTTGAGCGCACGTTCAAGCCCGGCGCATTTCTCCACGCCTACGGCGGACTGAATCTTCGGGAAAAGAGCGCGCAAATCGTCGTACCCAGCGGCGGCTTCTACAGCGAGATTCAACCTGAAACCACGAAGCCCGAGCGACGCTGTCAACTGGGTAGCCAGAGGCCAGGCCTGGCTAAAACGCTCTTGGGGTGTACGGGAACCGACTTCAATGACGCTTGCCAGCAAAACCAGGCCCGGACTCGCGGACGCGGCCTGGGCCACGGCGCTTAGGTCTTCAATAAACCCGTGCGTGACCATATGCTCCACATCAAGCCGGGTGATGCCCAGACCCGCTGTTGCCGAGAGCACTTTCTCCAGCGGTTTGATGCCGTCAACCAAAATAAAGGCCGCACGCTGACGAGTTGACAAGAGCGCGGAGCGCTCTTTAAAAGCGAGTTGACCAGCTTCTGTCTTGACGTAAGGCATAGGTCACTTTAGAGGGCACTTTGCCGCACCATGAATGCAATTGCCCTAGGTCTGGCGCGCCAGGATTTGGCGCGGTGTCTCCGCGGGCAAGTCATCCTCAGGGCGCGGATGCCCCTTTTGCCGCAGCAGACGCCGCAGGTTCCACGGTGGCAGCAGGCGCGTGCCCCGGGTCCACACCATGTTTTACGCCGCCCATGTCAATATCACCGCCCCGGCTCAAAATGAACAGCGCAAAACCTGCAAACACCACAAAACCCAAGGCAATTTTCCACATGACCAATCTCCCGATATATAAACACTCAAAAAAAGGCCTTCACAATTGGGAAGGCCTTTTTTAGAATGGCCGGGGGCAGCATATGCACCCGGCACATCAAGGTCAGTCGTTGGCGTAAATATCAACGTCCTTGGTTTCCTTGATGAAAATCATGCCGATCACAAAGGTGCCCGCCGCCACGATCACCGGGTACCACAGGCCGTAGAAGATGTCACCGGTAGCCGCCACCATCGCGAAGGCCGTGGTCGGCAACAAGCCACCAAACCAGCCGTTGCCAATATGGTACGGCAAGCTCATGGAGGTGTAGCGGATGCGTGTGGGGAACATCTCCACCAGCATGGCGGCAATAGGTCCGTACACCATGGTCACCAGAATCACCAGGAACACCAGCACGGCCAGCACCATCGGCATGTTCATGGCTTTGTCGTCGGCCTTGGCGGTCAGGCCACCGGCTTTCGCAGCATCTACCACGGCTTTCTTGAAGTCGGCAATGGCTTTGGCGCTTTCCGGCGAGAAGGCATCACGTTTTTCGTTCAGCGTTGCGGTGAGCGACGGAATCTCTTTGTCACCCAGCTTGATGACCGCTGTTGTACCGGCAGGTGCCGCCACGTTTTTGTAAGGAACGTAGTTTTCTGTCAAGGTGCGTTTGGCAATGTCGCATGAGCTGGTGAAGTCAATCGGACGCGCAATCGGGCTGCCCTGGAACGAGCACTGGGAAGGGTCTGCAGTCACGGTCACGGGCACGGCTTTTTGAGCTGCCACCAAGGCCGGATTGGCGTAGTTCAACAGCATGGGGAACACTGTGAAGTAGGTCAACGCAGCAATCAGACACCCCCCCATGATGATGATCTTGCGACCAATTTTGTCAGACAGTGCGCCAAACACGATGAAGAATGGCGTGCCAATAATCAACGAGGCTGCAATCAGCAAGTTGGCGGTTTTGGCATCGACCTTGGCGATCGAGGTCAGGAAGAACAGCGCGTAGAACTGGCCGCTGTACCAAACCACAGCTTGACCAGCGGTCAACCCCACGAGGGCCAGGATCACAATTTTCAGATTTTTCCACTCGCCGAAGGACTCGGACAAAGGGGCTTTGGAGGTTTTGCCTTCCGATTTCATCTTGGCGAAGGCGGGTGACTCGTTCATGCTCAAACGGATGTACACAGACACGCCCAGCAGCAGAATTGACACGAGGAAGGGAATGCGCCAGCCCCAGATTTCAAAGTTGGCCCCGGTCAACTCGCGGGTAACCAGAATCACGATCAACGACAGGAACAAGCCGAGCGTTGCCGTCGTTTGAATCCACGCGGTGTAGGCACCTCGTTTGCCGTGTGGCGCGTGCTCGGCAACGTAGGTTGCTGCGCCACCGTATTCACCACCCAACGCCAGACCTTGCAACATGCGAAGACCGACCAGAATGATCGGTGCTGCCATGCCAATAGTCGCATAGTTTGGCAGCAAACCCACGATGAAAGTAGCCGTGCCCATGATCAGGATGGTGATCAAAAAGGTGTACTTGCGGCCAATCATGTCGCCCAACCGGCCGAACACCAGTGCACCAAACGGTCGCACCAGGAAACCAGCGGCAAAGGCTAGCAGCGCAAAAATGTATGCTGATGTGGGGTCCAGCCCACCAAAAAACTGCTTGGCGATAACGGCTGCCAACGAGCCGTAGAGATAAAAGTCGTACCACTCAAAGACGGTGCCCAACGACGAGGCGAAGATCACCTTCTTTTCTTCGGGCGTCATGGGCCGTGCGGCCGCTGCTGTTGCCATGTGTATGTCTCCAAAAGGTTGATGTCCCCAACTCGGGGACTACCGGCATTGTTGGAGATGGCACTGACCCTGCTCTGACATGAAACCAACCGCTGCTTACGGCAAACTGAACCTGCGCTGACAAACTAGGGCCAAACCCTAGGCTTTCATTTCGCAATGTGATGTTTTGCTACTTGGGTCGCGCGACCCCCACAGGAAGCTGACTGGCCGCCTGCCAGCCGCCGCCGTCAAACCAGGGGGCTGCGCGCAAGTAGTCGGCAAGCATGGGCAATGCGTCAAGCCCCCAGAAAAGCTTGTCGTCAACCGCCAACGTGGGCACACCAAATACGCCACGTGCAATTGCCTCCTCCGTGTTGGCCTTCAACTGCGCCTTGACCTTATCGCCATTAACGTCCCGCACCGGTGCGAGCTGCGCCGACACCGTAGCCAGCCGCTCTGCACTGGCCGCATCTTCGCCCGTACACCAGACGTGACGAAACAGCGCCTCGACCACATACCGGCTGGACGCACCTGGCTCAAGCCCTGCCCCGTTGCCATTCAGCCCACAGGCCACGGCCAGCCTCAGCAGACCCAATGGATTGAACGGGTGCGCCTGGGGCAGTTGCAGCTCCACGCCCTGGCTGTGGGCCAGCCATTGAACCTGCCGGTAAGTCCATTCCCGCTTGCCAGGGATTTCCGCCGGACCCAATTGCCCGTGGTGCTTGAGCAGTGCCGCAAACAGAATCGGCTTGTAGGTCACGCTGTAGCTCTGGCCGATCAGCACCTCAGGCATTCTCTGAAATGCCAGCCAGGCATAGGGCGAGATGAAATCAAGGTAAAACGTGATGTGTTTC